>JBJMTO010000074.1:0-3384 GCA_045811665.1 Bradyrhizobium sp. | reverse complement strand
ACAACGGGCAGGCTGCGCCAGCGCAAAGGGCAGGCCCGCGGCGCGATCAGCCGCATCACAAGCGATGACGAGAACAGCGACATGTGACTAGGGTTACGATGGCGGCGATAGCCGTGCGCCAGTGTGCCCCCACCAGCGACGGATGCGGGTTGGCCTGGATGGAAAGGATCATGAGCACGGCCCACAATACTTCAAAGCTCGACGCCGCTAAGCTCGATATTCGCCCATTCGCGGATTGCGAGTTGAACGCGGTGACCGGCGGCACCATTAGGTCAATGCCCAACGGCAGGACTGACGTCATCAAGGCAATGTGAAATACGAAATGGTCGAAATCCTTCCCAGCACGCGCTGAGGACATCCGGTCATCGCGACTTTCACCCCGCAGAACATCAAGCCGCGTGGAGGAACGGCAACGCCGCCATCCAGCGACATCGCCCAAGGGCCACCCGGAATTACTTAGCCGCGCCGGTCGTTGTACCCGCTGGAGCTGCGCCCGTGGCCGTACCGGTGCGCCGCTCCTCGCGTCGTTCGGTGCGCCCCGTGCGACGGTCGTCACGCCGCTGATGCCGCCCTTCACGCCGATCCTGACGCCGGTCCATACCAAGCGTCTGAGCCTCAGCTTCGGAGACCGCCAGCACCGCAGGTACCGCCACAAGGCCGAGCTATCGCTGAAAGTTGGTGACGGCGGGAATCGGGAAGGCGGCATATCGTGGGGGTGCTTGACGCCTCCACTTCTCCACCAAAGGAGCGATATGCCGTGTCCAAAGATAACATCATCAAGCTGATTCAACCAACAAACGTCGAGGATCAACTCACCGAAATCTTGCGCACCGGGGCGCGTTCCCTGCTTGCCAAGGCGGTCGAGGCCGAGGTCACGGACTTCCTCGACAAGCATACCGATTTGAAGACCGCAGACGGCCACCAGCGGGTCGTGCGCCACGGTCACCTGCCGGAGCGCGAGGTGATGACGGGTATCGGTCCGGTCGCCGTCCGCCAGCCGCGTGTGCGCGATCGCGAGGCAGACGCTACTGACCCCGACCGCATCCGGTTCTCGCCGTCGATCCTGCCGCCCTACATGCGCCGCTCGAAATCTATCGAGACGCTGTTGCCGATCCTTTACCTGAAGGGGATCTCGACCGGCGACTTCTCCGAGGCGCTGGCGGCGCTGCTCGGCAAGGATGCTGCCGGGTTGTCGGCATCCGCCATCGGCCGCCTGAAGGACGGCTGGCTTGACGACCATACCGCCTGGCAGAGGCGCGATCTGTCGGCCAAGCGTTACGTCTACATCTGGGCCGATGGCATCCATCTCCAGACACGTCTGGAAGACGAAAAGCAGTGCATCCTGGTGCTGATCGGCGCAACGCCGGAAGGCCGCAAGGAACTGGTCGGCTTCACCGATGGCGCCCGCGAGAGTGCGCAGGATTGGCGCGATCTGCTGCTCGACCTGAAGCGGCGCGGGCTCGACGTGCCGCCGCGGCTCACCATCGCCGATGGCGCTCTCGGGTTCTGGAAGGCCGCCGGTGAGGTCTGGCCGAAAACGCGCGAGCAGCGCTGCTGGGTGCACAAGACCGCGAACGTGCTCGCCAAGTTGCCGAAGAGCCAGCAGCCGAAAGCCAAACGCGCGTTGCAGGAGATCTGGATGGCTGAAACGAAGGTCGCCGCCGAGCTGGCGTTCGGCGCCTTCATCGAGAGCTACGCGCTGAAATACGAGAAGGCGGCCGACTGCCTGAGCAAGGATCGGGACACGCTACTGGCGTTCTACGACTTCCCCGCCGAGCACTGGAAACACCTGCGGACGACCAATCCCATTGAAAGCACCTTCGCCACCGTGCGCCACCGCACCATCCGATCGAAGGGTTGCCTGTCCAACAGGACGGCGCTCGCGATGGTCTTCAAACTGCTTGAGGCCGCGCACAAAAGCTGGCGTCGTCTCGATGGCCACAACCAGTTGCCAAAACTCGTTCTTGGTGTGACATTCAACGACGGGATCGAGGTCGTCGCTAAACCGACTGACCGTCAGCCCATAACCGCCGCCGCCTGACCGGCCCGGCCGTCACCAAAATTTGGCGATAGCTCCCCGACCGCACCGAGTCATCCATTGCGGCTATCCAACGCGAGGCGACAGCCTAGTACCCGGAATCAGAGCTGAGTGATACGTCGGCCTTTGAAGGGACGCTGACGGACCTTTTTCTTTGTCCAGACGAAGGGCTCAGCTTTGTCGTTATAAGCTTTGATATAGGCATCGATGTGCTGCTCAAGCTGTTTGAGGCTTGTGAATGAGGCGCCGCTCAACGACTGCCCCTGTAAGATTGAAAACCACACCTCGACCTGATTGAGCCAGGACGCGCTGGTGGGCGTGAAATGAAATTTCACATTGGGATGTGCCTCGAGCCATTCCTCGTTCTTCTTGTGGGTGCTGAGATTGTCGAGAATGACGTGAAGCTGGCGGTTCGGAAATGCTGCGGTCACGCGATCCATGAAGTCGAGAAACTCGACCCGGCGACGTCGTTTCGAATGCGTCGCAAGGATCTTCCCGGTGGCGACTTCCAGCGCGGCAAATAGCGTGGTCGTGCCGTGCCGCTTGTAGTCGTGGCTTTGACCGGTCAGAGATCTGCCGTTCGGCAGTTTCAGATAGCCCTGCGCTCGTTCCAAGGCCTGGATCGAGGGCTTTTCGTCCACGCATAGGACGATAGCCTTTTTTGGCGGGGCCACATAGAGGCCGACGACGTCAGCGGCCTTGGCCGTAAACTGCGGGTCGTTGCTCTCGCACCAGGACTTGCGAGCCGCGAGATCGATCTTGTTGCTGCGCAGGAACCGCCAGACATATTGTACGTCGACATCGCCAAGTTCCGCAGCCAACAGGGGCCCTGTCCAGCGCGCGTACCCGGCGGGAGGCGACTTATCGAGCAACTTTAAAATCCGTTTGTCGGTAGCCTTCGTATAGATCGGCTGTTTGCCCGGCAGGGGCTTGCTTTGCAGACCTTCAAGACCTTGATCCGCATAGCGATGGCGCCAAAGGCTGACAATCCGCGGTTGGACCCCAACCTCCTTGGCGATCGATCGGGTGCTGCGACCGGCCGCCGCCAAAAGAACGATCCGTGCCCGCTTCAAATCACGCTGCAACGTCAGCGGTGAGCGGCAACGCTCCTCAAGCACCTTGCGATCTTTCCTCGAAAGGTGGACTTCTCTTGCTTCGGGTATCATCCCGATGTTGAATCATGACTCACTTCCCAGGGAAAGTGGGTACTAGTTGCGCCCATGCCGCTGACATCGAATATCTGGCTCCGCCGGGAGTGCCCGCCGGGGAATTTCCCGCGTCTAGGCGCCCGGTGGCGCAGATCGTCAGCCCAAGCCGTTCCGGCGAGGAGCACCGCGACTCCCTAG
>JBJMTO010000073.1:0-2937 GCA_045811665.1 Bradyrhizobium sp. | reverse complement strand
AGCGAAACGCCATGATTCATGACCACCAGCGGAAACGGTCCATCGCCGACGGGCCGAACCACGTAAGCGATTGTAGGCAGCGTGATCGGAAGCGCCCATACTTCCTCCTGGATCGCTCGACCGGCAGGCCGGTCGTCAGCGAACGCCGCCACTGCTAGCACAAGAACGACGACTGAGTAGGCGATGAGGACACGCAGCAAATTTCGAAGCATGACGTGCATCCAGGGTTCGGCCGGGGCCGTTTAACGGAAGGCTTTCCTGACCGGACTATGTGACGTTGATCTGGATCAACGGCGCGCCGGCACTCGGTCTCATCCGGCATAGACGACGGCCACGATCACTGGGCCGAGGACCGTCAGAAGCACGTTTCCGACCGCATAGGGCACCGCGACCCCGAGTACGGGGGTCTGACTGTCCGCGCGTTCGCAGCATCCCGTGATTGCCGCATCCACCGTCATCGCGCCAGCGAGACCACCGCAGATGATGATGGGGTTCATGCGCAGGATGCGATGCGCCACAATGGTGGCGAGCGTCAGCGGAACGATCGTAGCGACTACGCCCATGCCGAGCAGCAGCATTCCTTGCGCCTGGATCGCCGCAAGTGCCGCCGGCCCGTTGGCAAGCCCGATGGCGGCAATGAACCCACCGAGGCCGAGATCGCTCAACGTTTGTTGCGCGGCCGGAGGGAAGCTTCCGACGGTCGGCTTGCGTGACCGCAGCCAGCCGCACACCAGACCAGCGAGCAGGGCGCCGCCGGCGCCGCCGAGTGTCAGGGCGAAAGAGCCTATCTTCACGCTGAGCAGTCCGACGAGCAGGCCCGCGCCAATTCCCGCCGCGAGAAAGGCGATGTCGGTCCGGTCACCATAACGCATCACCTGGCCCACTTTCCCCGCTGCGCGTTCGACGTCGTGGGTAGCGCCAACCAGCGTCATGATATCGCCTAGATAGATCCTGGTATGCGGGGTGAGCGGAACCTCCTGTCCCTGGCGCGTCAAATCCCGCAAGAAAACGCCGCGCGCGTCCTCGCCGACCTGCTCGGCGATTTCGGTCAGAGTGCGGCCGTGCAGTGCGCGATCGTTGACAAGGACGCCAAGCGCGTCACCCTGCACTTCGCGCAGCACCTCGGCGCCTTCGATCTCCGGGCCGATCGAAGCTCCGGCCCGGACGAGGGTTGTTGATGGTCCCGCAAGGACGATTTCATCGCCGGCTTCCAGAACTGTTTTCCTTCCCGAGTTGACGTCATTGTCGTTACGAACAATTCGCTCGACGACGACTCGCTGGCCGATGCGATCCTCGACCGTGCCGACCGTCTGGCCGGCGGCCATAACGACCCGGTAGGCGCGCGCCTTGAATTTCTGATACCCGAAATTTCCCGTTATTTTCGGCGCCGCCTTGCCGCCGGAAAGAACCGCTTCGAGCTTGGCGGCTTCCTCCTTGAGGTCGATTCCCATGAGCCAGG
This sequence comes from Bradyrhizobium sp., assembly GCA_045811665.1. Taxonomy (GTDB): domain Bacteria; phylum Pseudomonadota; class Alphaproteobacteria; order Rhizobiales; family Xanthobacteraceae; genus Bradyrhizobium. Next base: position 1,478 of record JBJMTO010000073.1, on the reverse strand, counting down.
GCGCGACAAAGGGCACAAACAGCAGGGTCAGGATGTAACCGAGGATGTAGGTAACGGCATAGCCTGCCGCGATATTCGCCTGCTGCTGGCGCAACACATCGTCCGTCAGGCCAAGCTGTGCCAGCGCGCCGGACGACGTTCCAATCATCGACGATTGCGTTAGGGCGCCGGCTGCGAGACCGGAAGCCGTGCCCGCATCCAGATGGAAGGCAAAGGCGAAAGCAAGCACCAGGCACAGGCCGGTGATGCCGACCACCACGGCCAGGCCAACTTGCGTGAGTGTCCGGAGGCTCAGCGAAGCAAAAAATTCCGGCCCTGATTTATAGCCGATCGTGAAGACGAACAGGCTGAAGAAGATCGACTTGAACAGCGGAGGAATTACGAAGTTTCCGAGCTGACCAAGTATGACGGCCACGATCAGCGTGCAGGCTGTGGTGCCGATCGAAAATCCAGCAATCCGCATTCGCCCAAGCATCGTTCCGAGCGCTACCGCCAGCAGCAGGAAAATTTCCGGCGCCGTCGAAACCATCCATTTGATCGTGTCCATTGGAGCGCTCCTCAACCCAGACCTTCAGAGTCGGATCGCCTCCGTCTACTCCGTTGATTCAAATCAAGGCATCGCGTTGCGGCAACCTTATTCCGGCCATCGACCATGGACGGGGTGCTCGAGCTGATCGCGAATGAATCTGAATATGTCGGCAAATCAACGCGGCGGTATGCTATTTCCCCGAGAGGAAGCGCTGCCCGTCGCGACACTACTGGCGTTCGCCGGCGGCTATTTAGATGCATACACCTGGATTACTCACCGCGTCTTTGCCAACGCTCAGACCGCCAACATGTTATTCCTGTGGATTCATGCAATGGCGGGAGAATGGGCGAAGGCGCTGCACTACGTGCCATCCCTGGCCGCCTTCGTGCTTGGAGTAGTCATGGCTTCCTGGCTTCGTCGCCTTGCGGGCGACAAGACCGGGCCCATAAGTCTGTTGATCGAAATCGCCTTTCTCATTGTCGTGGCTGTCCTGCACAACCGCCTCCCCGGCGTTGCGGGAACGCTCGGCATTTCCTTCGTTGCGGCCATGCAGGCGGCGAGCTTTCCTCGGGTAGAATCGTGGGCCTACAGCTCCGTGATGGCTACCACCAATCTTCGTCAAACGATCGAAGGCTTCTTTATCGCGGTTTCTGGGAGCGTTGACCCGCACCGCTTGAGGCGACCCGTCGTATTCGCGATGATCCTTGCTGCCTTTGGTGTAGGAGCCGCGGCGAGTGCATATGTGACAGTGGAGGTCCCGACATTGACACTCGGTATTCCAGTCACATTTCTCTTGATCGCGTTGTTGCGGTGCGAGCAACAAGATCCGGATCCGATCGCGAGCTAGCGACAGCAGCCGATCGGTGGCTTGATTTGGATCAAGTCTCCAGCACCCGCGCAGCACCTACGTTCCCCCCGCCACCACAGGCGAGCGGGAGAGAGCGATGGC
>JBJMTO010000072.1:0-14382 GCA_045811665.1 Bradyrhizobium sp. | reverse complement strand
TGATCGCGCGGCGCCAGAAATGGGATGCCAATCTCTACGCATCGAGCTGAACGAGCCTACAAACAAGGCGCTCGCCCGCGGCCGATCACAGCTCTACTCAACACAGTTGCTCCCCGGTGATCGGGCTTGGTTGTCACCGTCGCCTGCGTGTCGAAACGCAAGCTTGACGCCAGCGTCGAGGCGTCAGGACCACACGACTTCGCCGTCCGCATCCGGCGCTGTTCGTCAGCAGCACCATCGGCGTCCATCGCATCCCGCCCCGCGTCCGTGACGATCGCGATACGCCCCTTTGGTGGGACGAGACGGTGCGGACTACTGTGGTGATTTGCGTCGAGAGGAAACCGAAATATTTTTCGAAATGGGGCTGGACAGGCAAATCAGTTGAATCGGCTTCGATAGATCGAGCTTTTGGCCGAGCTATAGACGGGGCGAAGCGGCGTTCGGGATCAGGTTTGAACCCGCATATCGCTGCGCTCATGCGGGCTACTCGGACAACGCTCAACTCACCAGCACCCGCCTGGGCTCGACAATTTCGAACATCCGGGGGAATTCATCCATCAGTGCCATCAATTCGGCCAGACGCATTGCATTGCCGGTGAATGTGATCCTTCCGCCCGCGACCGCTTCCGGAAAACTCGTTTGCTTCGCGATCACCTCGTCCAGCACGCTGCGTGGCAAGGTGAAGCTGGCATCGGCTGCCGGGGACTGCGCATGCTCAAGATAGGTCAGAGCGCAGTTCTGGAGGGTGAGAACGAAGCTTTCGTTGGTGTCGGTGAAATTCCAGTTGAGCACGATGTGCTTGCCTTCGGCCTTGGGTCCGTTGAGCCTTACGCCAAGCACGTCCCAGAGTTGCCCGGTGCGCAGCGCCGCCAGTGTCTCGCGCGGCATCGGCGGCCTGGGCGAGGTCTTTGGCATGCCCTGCCGCAACTCCTGCGCACCGAACAGGTAGGCGTTGCGCCACGTTGCGCTTTCCGCGGCATAGCCGAGTTGCTCGAAAGTGTCGGCAAGCAGTGCGCGGGCGGCTTGGTTGTCCGGATCGGCGAACACCAGATGGCTGACGGCTTGCGCGACGAAGCGAAACTCGCCGTTGGCGAAGTCCTTGTTCGCGCGCTCGAGCAGCGCAGCCGCGCCGCCCATGTATTGGACATATTTCTTGCCGGACTCGATCGGAGGCAATGGGTCGAGGTGGACCGGATTGGCATCGTACCAGCCGAGATACTTCTGATAGATCGCCTTAACATTGTGCCTGATGTGCCCGTAATAGCCGCGCGCGTGCCATGCTCCCTCCAGGCTTGCGGGCAGAGTTATCGTCTCGGCGATTTCGGTCGCGGTCAGCCCGTGGTTCATCAGGCGGATGGTCTGGTCATGGGCGAACTTGTAGAGATCGCGCTGCTGCCGGATCATGGTCTCGATGCGCTCTGTCCCCCACACCGGCCAGTGGTGCTGGCCGCACATCGCGTCCGCCTTGCCGCCCCACATTTGCAGCGCCTCGCCAAGATATTTCGACCATGCCAGCGCGTCGCGCACGTCGGCCCCACGGAACGGCAGCAGGTTATGAAAATTGTGGGTGCAGTTTTCGGCCAGGTTCAACAGCTTGTAACGCTCGACGAAAAAATGCATTTCCGCCGGTGCTTCGCTGTTGGGCGCCATCTGGAATTCGAATTCGAGGCCGTCGATCGTCCGCTTGTCGCCGGTTTCCATAATCAGGTCTGTCGGCCGCAACAGCGCCACCGATCCCGCCGCCATCGATTTGCCGAGGCCACAGTCGACCTGGCCGCGCGGGCCCTTGGCCAGGAAAGGCCCAAATTGATACTGGGCGCGGCGCAGCATCGCGGGGCCGGCGATGATGTTTTCGGAGACCGCATGCTCCATGAAAAGAGTGGGCGCGATAATCGGCACGGCGCCGCTCGCCAGCGTCTCTTTGTCAAGCACGCCGGCCGCCCCGCCCCAATGGTCAGTATGAGTGTGGGTGAAGATGACAGCGCTCACCGGTCGCCGCCCGCGATGCTCGAAATAAAGCTCCATCGCGGCCCGCGCGCCTTCGATCGAAGTCAGCGTATCGACAACGATCACGCCGCGTTCGCTTTCGAGCAATGTCATGTTGGCGATGTCGAGCCCTCGCACCTGGTAGACGCCGGGCACCACCTCGAACAGCCCATGGTGCATGTTAAGCCGGGATTGCCGCCACAGGCTTGGGTTGACGGTGGCGGGCGCTTGTTCATCCGACAGGAATCCGTAGCCCTCAAGGCTCCAGACCACCCTGCCTTGCGCGTTGGCAATCCTTGCATTGTCCAACGTTCCGAGAAACCCGCGCGAGGCGTCATCGAAATCGGCCGTGTCGGAGAACGGCAGCGCATCGAGCATCGCGGCCTGCTGAGCGACCACGGTGCTGGACGCTTCTTTCGGCGCTTCGTTGGTGACAGGTTGAGTCATGAGGCCGTGCTCCCTGGACCGGTTTTGGATCTATCCTTGGATCATGATGGATGCGCCGCGAGATAGGGCGAGTCCGCGATCGACCACGAAGGCGCAGCTTCCATTCGGAAAATCTGTCGAAGATGCACCTCGTCGGGGCCATCGCCGATCCGCAACAGGCGGCCCCACGCCAGCGCCTGGTGGATCGGCGTATCGTCAGACCCGCCCATGGCGCCGAACACCTGCATGGCGCGGTCCGCGATCCGCTGCAGCATGGCGGGGACCGCCACCTTGATCAGCGATACGTCGCGCCAGGCGCCGTGATGGCCGGCTTGATCGAGCCGCCATGCACAGCGATAGGCCAATAATCGCGCCTGCTCCAGCTCGACGCGGGACTCCGCGATCCATCGCTGCACGCTGTCGTATTGATTGACCGTGCGGCCGAATGCGGAGCGCTCTCGCGAGCGCACCATCATCAGCTCGATCAACAACTCACACAGCCCGACCGAGCGCATGCAATGGTGAATGCGCGCGGGTCCCAGACGGACCTGGGCGACTTTGAAGCCCTCGCCTTCTTCGCCGAGCAAGTTCGATCGGGGAATGCGGACGTTATCAAAGGCGAGTTCGCCGATCGGGGCGATATGATCCTCGCAGCCCATCCAGCGCAGCGGCCTTACCAGGCGCACGCCCTGCGCATCCATTGGCACGATCAAACATGAATGGCGGCGGGTGCGGTCCGCATCTGGATTCGTCACCCCCAGCACAATCAGAAAACTGCAGCGTGGATGCGCTGCGCCGGTGATGAACCATTTGCGGCCGTTGATGATGTAGTCGTCCCCATCGCGGATCATCGTCGTTGCGATGTTGGTCGCATCCGAGGAGGCGACATCAGGTTCGGTCATCCCGAACGCTGATCGGGTCTCGCCGTTCAAAAGCGGGCGCAGCCAACGCCGCTTCTGTTCGGGCGTGGCGCAGTTCTGCAGCGCGATCATGTTGGGAACGTCCGGGGCCTGGCAGTTGAACACCTCGGGCGCCCAGAACAGCCGCCCCATGATTTCGGCGAGCGGCGCGTATTCGAGATTTGAGAGCCTCGTGCCCGGCTCGTCCGGGGCAAGTTCGGGCAAGCCGAGATTCCACAACCCGGCGTCGCGTGCCTTCTGCTGCAGGTCGGCCATGAATGGAGCCGCTTCGTGCCTGACTGTGACGTGTTCGAGCCAGGATCGGTGGCGCGGCAGCACTTCTCGCTCAAAGAATGACTGCAGCCGTTCTCGCCACTGTTCGGACCGTGGCGACAGATCGAAATCCATTCCCTCCCCCTCGGGCTTCCGGTTCGTCGCAGTATCGAACCTGGCTCGGCTCGCGTTTCGACGCGTGCCGTTGCAGCGCACTGTTGAGACGAACAGACGTGGCGGTTCGATAACCTTTCCGCTTGTCTGCTGGCATCTAAACGAATGCCGTTGCCATTTGCAAATTCGGTTCACGATGTTGACAAGGGTTGCGAGCCTGTTCAGGGTTTCCATCCGCAGCGATAGACAGTGACGATGGCTTGAGTTCAGGCACTCGGGTTGAAAATGCCGCGTCACGCCAGTCGAGTTGACGCCGGGAGGGAGAGAACATGAACAGGATGCGAGGCCTTTGCCTTGCCGTCGGCGTTGCCGCCATGCTGCTCGGCGGCGGTCGCGCGCTGGCCCAGAGCGATTATCCGAACCGGCCGATCCGCGTCGTAGTCCCCTACCCCGCCGGTGGAATTGTCGACATCGTAGCGCGCACCGTCATCGAGCAGGTCGGCCGCGATCTGAAGCAGGCGATCGTGGTCGAAGCGAGACCGGGCGCCAACAGCAACATCGGCACAGCCGCCGTCGCCCGAAGCGAACCGGACGGCTATACCTTGCTGGTCACCGGGCCCGCGGTCCTGGTCAACCCCGTGCTCTACAAGGACGCGGGCTGGGACGCGATGAAGGATTTCAAATGCGTCGGGCTCGCAGTGTGGAACCAGAGCGTCGCGCTCGTGAATCCGACGCTGCCGGTCAAGACATTCGGCGAATTCGTCGAACTCGCGCGCAGCAAACCCGGGCAGCTCAATTTCGGTAACCCGGGCACCGGTTCGTCGATCGATTTGACGGCCCAGAAACTTTTTCAGGTAAGCAACATCAAGCTCGCCAACATCGGCTACAAGGGTCAGCCCCCAGCGCTGATCGACCTGATGACCAACCTGATGAATTTCGAAATCGTCTCGCTTGCGCTGGCGCTGCCGCACATCAAGGGAGGCACCGTGACGGCGCTAGCCGTATTCACCGAGAAGCGCGTTGCGGACCTGCCTGACGTGCCGACGATCGCCGAAGCCGGCTATCCCGAGGCCGCGTATATCCCCTGGTATGGAATCTATATGCCTGCGGCAACGCCGGATGCGGTGGTTGCGAAGATCCATCAGGCCATCAACACCGCGCTGCAAAACCCGGAGGTTCAGCGGCAGCTCTCAATTGCCGACATCCCTGGCAAGCCGATGGCGCTGGATGAGCTCGCCGCACTGATGAAAGCGGATCACGAGAAGCTGACGGCGGTAGCCAAGGCATCGGCGATGAAGCCGCAGTAGCCTCAGCACCACCTGTCCTCATTGCGAGCGAACTGAAGCGATCAGCAAAAAAGGGACAAAGTCGGATTGCCTCGTCGCTTTGCCGCTCGCGATGAGAAATCGAAACGACTTCGCCCGCGTTCAGCTATCTCGGCAGCAGCCTCGCATCCCGATATCTCTGGAGCTGATCGTGAAGCATGCCGATCGTATCGACGCATGCGTTGAAGCCCGCCCGCCTTAGGCGGCCGACATCGCTAAGAAGATCCCATTCCTTCTCGAACACGAAGTCGGCGAACTCCCATGAGGCCAGACTGTCGAGGGAGCGCGGTTCAAGTCCGTGCCGCGCGATGATCCGGTCCCAGACAGTACCCTTGTCCGCCATCCAACTCGCAAGTTTCATCGGGCGCGGAACGCCGCAAGGAATACCGAACCATTGCGCCAGCAGCGGCCAGACCCTCGACCAGCGGAAGCTATCGCCATTGGCGACATTGAACGCGGCATTCCTGCCTGCCTCGTGCGTGGAGATAAAGACGATGGCTTCGGCGAGATAAGTCGCGTCGGACAATTCGCATAGTGCGGAATAGCCGGCGCAAGTTCCCGGAAAATCCAGCGGCACCTTCAGCTCCCGGCAAATCGCCGCATAGGTACCGAGCACGGCGACGAGATTTCTGGAGCGATGGGGCGCGAAATCGCAGATATAGGAGGGACGCGACGCCGACCAGCACCAGCCGGCCTGCGAGGCCCGCGCGGTCAGAAGATCCTGCTGATCGTAGTAGAAATTCGGCGGCATGTGGCGCGGGTCGTCTTCGCGCGAGGGTGTCGGGTATGGCCCGAGATGCATTCCATACCACTTGGTCCCTTCCAGCAGATGGACGTGCTCGAGCGCGTCGGAACGCGTCGACAGCGCATCCAGCGTCGTAGCCAACATTCCGACATTGCCGTCCACGTCCTCGACGCCGCCCTCCCGAAACGGCGCCCGGGCCGCGAAGAAGGCGTGCGTAACCGGTTCGATCCTGGCGAGCGCGCGAACGCATGACGCAACATCGTTCAGATCGGCGGCGAGGTGCGCAAAAGGCGCCGCGCCTGAGGGAGCTGTGCGCGACATTCCATAGACCCGCCATCCGGTACGCCGCGCGAGCGCCGCCGCGATCGGAACGCCGCTCGCGCCGGTCGCTCCGATCACCAGCCCTACTCTGTCCACCATGAAAGCACCCGAACAAAATCAGTTCGTGAAACGGCTTCAATGCAGCCCGAGCACCCTCGGCAACCACAGCGTCAGCCCCGGCCAGTAGGTCACGATCACCAGGAATACCAGCATCGTGAGCAGCCATGGCATTACCGCCATCGCCAGATCGGTGATGCGCATGCCCGCAATCATCGATGCGACGTAAAGGTTGAGACCCACCGGGGGATGGCAGAGGCCCACCTCCATGTTGACGTCGATGACGATGCCGAAGTGGACCAGATCGATCCCGAGCCGCTTCGCCGCGGGCGCCAGGATCGGCGCCATGATCAGGATGATCGAGGTCGGCTCCATGAAGTTGCCGGCCAGCAGCAGCAATATGTTGACGAGCAGAAGGAACCCGACCCAGCCGAGGTCCTGGGCCGTGATCCAGTCGGCAAGCGCCGATGGAATATTCTCATTGCTGAGCACGAACGAGAACAGAACCGCGTTGGTCACGATGTACAGCAGCATCGCGCTGGTGTTTGCCGCTCTGAGCAACACACGGGGAACGTCGCTCAACTTGAGCGCCTTGTACACGAACACCGAGATAAAGAACGAATACACCGCGGCCATCGCCGCGGCTTCGGTCGCGGTGAACAGACCGCTGTAGATGCCGCCAAGGATGATCACCACCAGCATCAGGCCCCAGACGCTTTCCTTGAACGCGTGTAGCGTCTGCGCCCAACTGGCTTTCGTCATGCGCGGATAATTCCGCTTCCGGGCCAAAAACCAGGTGACCACGCACAGCATCGCGGTCAGCAGCGTGCCGGGCAGCAAGCCGGCCACGAACAGCGCGCCGATCGAGGTGCCGGTCGAGATGGCGTAGATGATCTTCGGAATTGAGGGCAGCATCAGGATGCCGAGCGAACCCGCCACGGTGATGATGCCCGCGCCGAATCGCATCGGGTAGCCGTTCCGCACCATCTCCGGCAGCACGATGGCGCCAACCGCGGCGACGGTCGCGACGCTCGAGCCGCAAACCAGCGCGAACATCGAGCAGGCCACGATTCCGGCGAGCCCGAGTCCGCCGTGCCAATGACCGACGAGCGAGGTAGCGAAGTTGATCATCCGCCGCGCGACGCCGCCATGGGTCAGGAAATTCCCGGCGAGGATAAAGAACGGGATCGCCATGATCTCGAAGCTTTCGATGCCGGTGAACAGCTTCATCGAAACCGCTTCAATCGGCACCGCGGTCAACGTGAACAGGAACGTCAGCACGGTCAGGCCGAGCGCGATCGACACCGGAATGCCGGTCAGCATCAGCGCGATCAGCAGCACGAAGATGCTGGCCGCGCGCACGGCCGGGGGCAAGACGATGATGCCGGCCTTGTCACCGAGGCATATCGTCAGCATCAAGATCGGCGTCAGGATCAGGATCAGCGCCAGCGGATCCATCTTGCGATCGGACTCACCGTCGGATTGGCCCGCGACCGGATGCAGCGCCGGCACCACCGGGACATTCGCGTCGATGCCCTCGACCTCGGCTTCATTGTGGTGCGGCAGTTCGCCGGTCCAGTAGTAGAACCACGCAACCTGAAGAAAGCGGAAGCACATCAGGCCTGAGCCGACCGGGATCGCGAGATATACGATCCACATCGGCGCTTCGAGATCGTTGGACTGCTGGCCGGTCTTGAACATCTCGGCCACGAAGGAGCCGCCGAAGGCCGCGATCATGCCGGTGAAAAAGGCGCCGCAGAACAGGCTGAACAAGACAACCTGCTTGCGCGATCGAGGCGGCACCTTGTTGACCAGAAGGTCGACGCCGACGTGGATGCCGGTGCGCACGCCATAAGCGGCGCCGAACTTGGCCATCCAGATGAACATGTAGATGCAGAGCTCCTGCGCCCAGGACACATCGAGCGCGGCCATCCACAGGTAAATGTCCTTGAGAAGCTCGGGCAGCAGTGGCACGCCGCGCGCGGCAAGCCATTTGGAAGCGTCGATCGAGACGCCCGTGCCATAGCGATGCAGCACTGCCGCGAAGATCAAGGCCGTCGCCGCCGCAATGAGCGTCGCGATCAGCCACTCTTCCGGATGGTCGAGCGCGCGGTTGAAGCCTTTAAGCACTTATTCCCCCCGTCTTAGACCGAAACGGCCGGGACGTAATCACTCCCGGCCGTCTCCCTCTTGTCCGTGCGCAGCCGCCTCAGTTCATCTTTATGTCGAGTTCCTTGGCGAGTAAATCGAGCACCTCCTGCCCGACGCGGCCCTTGGCCCACGCATAGGTTGGACGCATCGCCACTTGCCATGCCTTGCGCTGGTCGTCGTTGAGATAGTGCAACGTGGTCTTGCCCGATTTCTTGATCTCAGCAAGCGCGTCTTCGTTTTCCTTGACCGCGATCGAATTGGTGTAGTCGGTCGCCTCGTCCATCGCCTTCTCGAGCTTGGCACGAATATCCGGCGGCAAGCCATTCCAGAACTTGGAGTTCACGATAACGGCGTATTGCAGGTGTGCGTGGTAGGACACCGTGATGTCCTTCTGCACTTCAAAAAATTTCTGGGTCAGGTAATTCGACGCGGTATTCTCGCAGGCGTCCACGACGCCTGTCTGCAGCGCCTGATAGACTTCCGAGAACGCCATGATCTGCGGGATCGAGCCGACATCACGGAAATAGCGATCGGCGATCTTCGAACCGGAGATCCGGACCTTGAGGCCCTGGAAATCGGCCGGCATCAGCAGCGGACGATTGGCCGACGTCATGTGGAAGCCATTGTCCCAATAGGCCAGTCCGCTGATCCCCTTGGATTCGAGTTTCTGGAACAGCCACTTGCCGACCTGGCCCTTCATGACCCGCGCGTAGGTCTCCTCATCCTTGAACAGCCAGGGCAGATCGAGGGCTTCGAACTCCTTGGCTCCCAACGGGGCGAACTTCGCGGTGGAAGGCGCAAGCATCTGCACCGAGCCAAGTTGCAGCGCTTCGACCTCTTCCTTGTCCTTGTACAGCGACGAGTTCGGGTAGACTTCTATCCGTACCTTGCCGTCGGTGTACTTCTCGGCAAGTTCTTTGAACTTCAGCGCGCCCTTTCCTTTGGGCGTGTCGTTCGCAACGACATGGCTGAACTTGATGATGATCGGGCTCTGAGCCATGGCCGCGATCGGGGCCAGGAAAATTGCGGCAGCGACCGCTGCGAACATCAACTTACGCATGAACTCTCCTCCCAATTGATGCCGAAACCGGCTATTCCGGTTTTCACTACTGGCAGCAAACCTCTGGCGGAACAACTAGACCTAAGCCGAATCGTTCGGGCCTCCCGGCGATTACGGGCGTAGAGGCATACTATCGGGGCCTCCCCCCGAGTTCAGATGTTGCGCTGCGCCACGATGAACAGCCGCCGGAACGGGAAAAGGGTCTGATCTTTGGAATTGCGCGGGTACGCCTTTGCGACCCGCTCCGCGTAAGCCGCTTCGAAGGAGGCGCGCTCCTCACCAGAAAGGACGTCGAGATATCGGGTCAACCAGGTGCCCTTGGTCCATTCCTTGACCGGGTTCTCGCCTTCCAGGACCTGCAGGTATTCCGTCTCCCAGATATCGATGTTTTGCGACAGCGGCGACAACACACGATGATAGAACCCGGGCTCCTCGACAGGCGGCGCCGTCACTAGATGGGCCAGTTGGCTGCGCCATGGTCCGTTCAAGGCGGTTTCGGCAATGAGCAGGTGCGAAGGTGCTCCGAAATTGCGCGGCATCTGTACGGCAAGGATACCGCCCGGCTGGACTCTTTCCATCAGGGAGGGAAACAGAGTTTCATGATCGCGCAGCCAATGCAGTGCTGCATTGGAATAGACCACGTCGTACTTCGCTACGGGCTGCCATGACCCGAGATCCTGATGCTGCCATTCGACGCTCGGAGCGGACTTTTTTCCGGCGGTAACCATTTCGGCCGAGCCTTCTACGGCGACGACGGAAGCTTGCGGCCATCTTTCGCCGAGCAATTTGGTGACGTTGCCTGCCCCGGCGCCAAGGTCGGCAACGCTTCGTACCGGACAATCCGGAATTCGCATCAGCAGGTCCAGTGCCGGCCTCAACCGGTGACCGGAGAACTTGAGATATTGCTGCGGATTCCAGACCATCGCTTTTTCTTCTTCGTTTGACGGACCACAGCAGTGTTACACTCGCAAGCTGCCGATCCCAACATGCATCTTGCCAACCAAAGAAAGTCTTCGATCATGGATCTCGATCTGAAGTCCAGGACGGCCGTGGTGAGCGGAGCGAGCACCGGGATCGGCCGCGCGATAGCCAAGGCACTCGCGCTGGAGGGGGTGCGCGTCGTCGCGCTCGCCCGGCGCAAGGACCTGCTGGACCAGCTAGCCCAAGAAGTCGATGCGGCCGGGGGCGCGTTGGCTCCGCTGGTGCTGGACATCATGCAGGAGGATGCCGCACAAAAGCTCGCCGCTGCGGCGATCGCCGAGCTTGGTCACGTCGATATCCTTGTCAACAATGCCGGAGGCAGCCGGCCGTTGCCGGTGGACGCACCCGATAGCGATTGGGACGAAGCGATCGCCCTGAATTTCACGCGCTACCGGCAGGTCACGCACGCACTGCTGCCGCAAATGATCGAACGTCGATGGGGACGCATCATCAACATCACGGGCAAGTCGGAGCCGGAGGGGCTTAACGCGGCATTCGCCGCCAAGGCTGCGGTACATGCCTGGGCAAAGGGCTTGTCCCGCGAAATCGGCCGGCATGGCATCACGGTCAATTGCATTCCGCCCGGCCGGATCATGAGCGAGCAAATCCGGCGCAACTACCCCGAGGACTATCGCAAGCATTTTGCCGAAGAAGAAATCCCGGTGGGCTATTGGGGCGAACCCGAGGACCTCGCGGCGCTGGCGGTGTTCCTGGCCTCGCCAGTGGCGCGCTACATCACCGGCGCGGTGATCCCCGTCGATGGGGGGCTGCGGCGGTATCAATTCTAGCCCCAACGCCGCCATACGCGGTGGGTGCTTCTACTCGTAGGACGATGGTCCGGTGTCGCGATAGGCCCAGCAACCTTCGCGCGGAAGAGCAACCGAGGTCTCAACCCCGATGCCATGCCGGGCCGCGGTGCCGAGCTCCAGCACCTCAAGACGCCGCCCAAGCAGGTCGATGTCGTAGACGGTCTGCGTGCCCTGATATCGGCGATCGACAACCCGCGCCGGAAACAGATTGCCCCCATCCTGCTTGCCGATGACCATGTTCTCGGGACGCAGCGCGATCCGCGCTTTTTCACCGACGTTGAGCTCGTGCAGCAAGGCTACCTCCCCTCGCCTCCCATCCCCGAAGTCGACAATTCCAAACTCGCCGCTGCGGCCAACCAACATGCCCGTGAGTTCGTTGGTCGCGCCGGTAAAGTTGGCGACAAACAAGTCCGCCGGGCGATTGTAGATCTGATCTGGCGTACCGATCTGCAACAGCTTGCCGTCGCGCATCACGCCGATGCGGTCGCCGAGCACGACCGCCTCCGCCTGGTCATGGGTAACGTAAAGCGCGGTCATGCCGGTCTGCTTGAGGATAACTCTTAAGTCGTCGCGAAGCCGCAATCGCAGTTTGGCATCGAGATTCGAGAGCGGCTCGTCAAGCAACAGCAGTTGCGGCCGATAGACGATGCTGCGCGCCAGCGCGACCCGTTGCATCTGGCCGCCCGACAAGGCCACCACTGGCCGTTCGGCATATTCGGACAGCCCGACCAGTTCCAGCACCTCATCCACTTTGCGCTTGGCCTCGCCGCGCGCCATTTTGCGGTGCTTCAGCGGATAGACCACGTTCTGGCGCACCGTCATGTGAGGCCAGACCGCATACGACTGGAAAACCATGCCCAGCTCGCGCAGGCGCGGCGGCACCAGGATCCCGCGACCGGGCGACGACACCAGACGGCCTGCGATGCTGATTTCACCCGATGTCGGATGCTCGAGCCCCGCGACGCAGCGCAGAGTCGTGGTCTTGCCGCAACCGGATGGGCCGAGCAGCACCACGATCTCGCCAGCCGGAACGGCAAAGCTAACTCCGTCGACCGCAGGCCGGCCGACGGAGAATTGCTTGCGCAGATCGGTAACCTCAAGGGTCCCGATCATGATCTGGACTGCTTCATGCCGGAATCTTCATCGGCGCTACCATCATTGCCGGTAGCCATAGATTTTGTCCCATTCTGCAACCCACTGGCCGTGCAACTTCACGTACTCCTCGAATTTGGGGTACCAGACCTTCACCACCTTGGGATCGAAACCCTCAGGATAGATCGGTGGCGTCTTCAACGAGGTCAGGTTGCCGAGCTCCTTGATCATGAAGGTCTGGCCCTCCTTGGAGAGGCACCAGTTCAGGAAGAGTTTCGCCGCATTGGGATGCGTCGCGGTTTTCGGAATTCCGGATGCATAGGGATTGACCGGCGCGCCTTCGGGCGGAAAGAAAATCTTGATCGGCGCGCCGTCCTTCTGCTTCGGGTAAATCGCATTATAGAGCAACGGACCGATCGCCACCTCGCCGCGCACCATCGAATCCGACATCGGCGCTCCCGACGGGTAAAGGATCGGACGGGTCGAGGCCTGCTTCGCCCAATAGTCCTCACCCAGCACCTGACGTTCGAACATGATCCGCGTCCAGGTGGTGCCGCCCGACTGCGCGAACACCTGGCCCGTCATCTTGTCGTATTCGGGTTTGGTCAAATCCATCCATGACTTGGGAGGGTTCTTGACCAGCTCGGTATTGTAGGCGATCGACCACACCAGTGTGACGCGCGGCCACAGCTTGGGCGAAATCTGAGCATCGGGGTTATAGTCGGCCGCGTTCGGCGGCGTGTAATCCTGGAACAGGTCGGTCAACGGCAACATCAGCGCGCGATCCGAATGATCGATCACGTCGGCAATCAGCTTGCCTGCCGCAGCTTCGGTCTTGACCCGGGTGATGAGCTGGCCGCCCGGCGCGCGTACCATCTCGATCCGTATCTCGGGAAATCGCTTGTTGAACTCCTTGATGACCTGCTGCTCGACCTCCGCGAAGTTCGACGTGTAGTAGACCAGCTTGCCTTCCGCCTTTGCGGCGGCGATCAGTTCGGGTGGACCGAATTCCTGCTGGGCCAGCGCAGCTGCGCCGTTCAGCCCCACGACCAGACCGGCGATGCCGGCAATGGCGACGATCCTGGCAACGATTCTCTTCATGGCCGATCCTCCCTTCGAATTACTTTATCTGTTGCGCCACGCTTTGCTGGGCTGCGTCTCGGGCAAACCAGTGCGCGCCGCCGATCAGCACGGCGAGCAACACGGTCTGCACCAGGCTGAATGCCGCGGTCTTGCCGAGATTTCCGCCTTCGTAATAGTCGAGCAAGAGCACCGACATCACCATCGTATTGCTGGTGTAGAGAAACAAAGAGGAGCCCAGTTCGCGAATTGCGAGCACGAACAACAGCGTCATGGAGGCTATCAAGCCCGGGCGCGCCAGCGGCACGACGATGGTCGCGATGGTGCCGAACAGTCCCTTGCCACAGACCCAGGCCGCCTCCTCGAGTTCGCGATGGATTTGCAGGAACGAGGTCGACAGCGCCTTGACCGTATCCGGCATGAAGCGGGCGATGAATGCCAGCGCGAGAATCCAGATTGTGCCGTAAAGCCCGCCGGGAATGCCGATCCAGGCCCACAGATAGGCGACGCCGACGACGAGACCAGGAATCGCAACCGGCAAAGTGGCGATCAGGTCGATTCCGCGCCGGCCCGCCACATTGGTGCGGTGGACCGTGTACCCGATCGCAAACGCGAGTGCACCGCCGACCACGGCAGTAATGATTCCGACTTCGACGGCATTATAGATCGACCTCATCGTCAATGGATTGTCGAAGATGCTGTAGAAATGCATCAAGGAGTATTGCCGCATGTCGAACAGGCTTGCGGCATCGCGGATGAACATGAAGCGGCGAAACGCAGCCACGATGAGGGCGAGGCTCGGCAGAATCACCACCACCAGCAGATAGGCGATCCCAAGCCCGAATGTGAACCAGCGCCAGTGCCCGAGATCGAGATTGCGCGGACGGAATGCCTTGCCGGCGACGGTCGTGTAACTGCGCCCGCTCAGCACCTTCTGCTGCAGAAATACCAGCGCGCCTGTAACGGCCATCAGGATAATCGCCACTGCGGCGGCGGTGTTGTACAGCGGCGGCGACCAGTTGGTGAGCTTGAAGATGTAGGTGGTCAGCACGCTCAGATTGGT
>JBJMTO010000071.1:0-24329 GCA_045811665.1 Bradyrhizobium sp. | reverse complement strand
AGAGATGTTTTTGCCCAACCGCTGCGCCCGTGGTTATGGGTCCCGCATCGCGCTTCGCTCGTGCGGGACGACGGCGGTGGATCATCGGTCGTCATTGCGAGCGCAGCGAAACAATCCATGGCACGTCCGCAAGGAAGATGGATTGCTTCGCTACGCTCGCAATGACGACAAACCAAATCCACCGCCGTCGTCCCGCACAAGCGAAGCGCGATGCGGGACCCATGACCACGGGCGCAGCGGTTGGGCAAAAACATCTCTCTCAAAACCAAGCAGTGGAGCAGCCCACGCGCGGAGGACGTGTGCAGGCGCGCAGTCGTGCGACTCTCGCTGACTGAATTGCCAAAATGCGCTGCCTGCCGGCCGGACGCGAATCATCTAGCGTCGGTTTTCATTCCGCCCGCTTCGTGCTTATCTCTTGAGTGCATCATGACGCTTCCCGCATCCGCATTGCCTCTCGAAGCGCTCCCGGCATTTCTCGGGGTGTCGCATTCCGCGACGGGAAAGTTGTGGCGTGACCGGCTCGACCCGCGCGGCGCGGCCCGCGCGCTCGCAATCGGGCAACGCCATCAATTACCCGAGATGCTGGCGCGGGTGCTGGCCGGCCGAGATGTCGAGATCGAGGCGGTAGAGGATTTCCTCGATCCCACGATCCGGAAATTGTTGCCCGATCCCTATACGGTCACCCAGATGGAAGCCGCGGCTCGACGTATCGCGGACGCGGCGACGCGCGGCGAGCAAGTCGCGATCTTCGGCGACTACGACGTCGATGGGGCGACGTCGGCCGCGCTGCTGGGTTGGCACCTGCGTCATTGTGGGCTCGATCCGTTGATTCATATCCCGGATCGCATCTTCGAGGGTTACGGACCCAACGTCGAAGCGGTCCGTATGCTGGCGGGCAAAGGAGCCACGTTGCTGATCACCGTCGATTGCGGCAGCACCAGTCTCGAGCCGATGGCCGAAGCGCGCCGACTGGGAATGTCGATCGTCATCGTCGATCATCATCAATGCGGTGACGAACTGCCGGAGGCGGACGCGATTGTGAATCCCAATCGGCTCGATGACCTCTCCGGCCTGGGCCATCTCGCTGCCGTAGGCCTCGTCCTCGTCACCCTGGTTGCCGTCAATCGCGAACTACGCGTCCGGGGATTCTGGACTTCTGAAATGCCCGAACCTGATCTGCTGGGCATGTTGCATCACGTGGCGCTCGGGACGGTCGCGGACGTCGCGCCGCTGATCGGACTGAACAGAGCCTTTGTCGCAAAAGGACTGATCGCGATGCGACGCCGCGATCATGTTGGTCATACTGCGTTGATGGATGTTTCCCGTCTGAACGGTCCGCCCGAGGCGCGGCACCTCGGCTTCATGCTCGGCCCGCGCATCAACGCCGGGGGCCGGATCGGGCGCGCCGATCTCGGCGTCCGTTTGCTGATGGAAAGCGACATTTCCGAAGCTGCCCGGATCGCCGCCGAACTTGACCGGCTGAACACCGAGCGCCGCGTAATCGAACAGATGGCGGAGGCGCAGGCAGAAGCCGAGGCGCTTGCCTCGCTCGGTCTGGAGGACAAGGGTTCGGTGATCGTCACGGCCTCCGAAGGATGGCATCCCGGTGTTGTCGGTCTGGTCGCGTCACGTCTGAAAGATAAATTCTCGCGCCCGGCGTTTGCCATTGCGCTGGAGCCGGGAGGGATTGGCACCGGCTCGGGGAGGTCGATCGGCGGTGTCGATTTAGGCAAGGCGGTGCGCCTTGCCGTGAAGAGTGGGCTGCTGATGAAGGGCGGCGGTCACGCCATGGCCGCAGGCGTCACGCTGGGCAAAGACCGATTGGCGGAATTCCGCGCCCATATGGAAACCGTGCTCGCACACGATGTCGCGCAGTCGCGCCACGTCAATGAGCTCTTGATCGACGGCGCCGTCAGCGCCCGCGCGGTGACGCCGGAACTCGCGGCAACGCTCAATCGTGCCGGACCGTTCGGGAGCGGCAATCCCGAGCCGGTGATTGCGCTACCCTCGCATGAACTGGTGTATGCCGATGAAGTAGGCCAGGCTCATTTGCGTGTGCGGTTCAAGTCGGGCGATGGCGCGATCGTCAATGGAATTGCATTTCGTTCGGTCGGCCAAAAGCTTGGTAACGCGCTGGTCGCGCATCGCGGACAGGCGCTGCATGTGGCGGGGTCACTTGCGGTTGACCGTTGGCAGGGCACCGAACGAGTGCAACTGCGTGTGCTCGACGTTGCCGCGCCCGACCAGGGGCCGACCGTCATAAGATAGAAATTCATTAGTATGGGAGCGAAAATGACGGGGCAGGTTCAAGGCAAGGTCGCATTGGTCACCGGTGGTGCGTCCGGGATCGGCGCCGCCGTCGCCGAGCTATTGGCGCGCGAGGGCGCGTCGGTTGCCGTGACCGATATCGACGAACTCGGAGGCCCGGAACTGGTCGGACGATTGAACAAGGCAGGGCACCAGGCGATGTTTCTGGACCAGGACGTGACCAGCGAGAACCGCTGGGTGGAAGTGGTGCGCGAAATCGAGGATCGGTTCGGCCGGCTGGACATCCTGGTGTCCAACGCCGGGATCGGAATATCCGTGCCCTCGATCGTCGACATGACTCTGGAAGACTGGCGTCGGCAGACCGCGATCAACCTGGACGGCGTATTTCTATCGGTGAAGCATTGTTTGCCCGCCATGCGCAGGACCGGCGGCGGCTCCATCATCATGATGTCATCGCTCGCGGGTCTGCGGGGAGCGCCCGGCTTGTCCGGCTACTGCGCCACCAAGGGCGGGGTTCGGCTGTTCGCCAAGGCGATCGCGATGGAATGCGCATCGGCGGGCGACGGCATCCGAGTGAACTCGGTACACCCAGGAATAATCGATACGCCGATATGGGGAAAAATTCCGGCGGGAGCGGGCGGTGCGAATGCGCCCATCGACCCCGAGGAACGGGCGAAATTGGCCACGCCGCTCGGTCGCGCTGGTCACGCCGGCGAAATTGCGAGCGGCGTTTTGTATCTTGCGTCGGATGCGTCCAGCTACGTGACCGGAACAGAATTGGTCATCGATGGCGGCATGAACGCAGGCGACGCGGTGCGTCGAGTGTGACCAGAGCGGTTTTCTGGAGGCGCAGAATTGAAGGTGGCTCAACCGCCCTGCCTGAGGCGCGCCAAAACCTTCAGTCCGCCGTAACCGTCAGCCGGCAACAGCCCAACCTTGGTCTGATAATCCTTGACCGCTTTCATCGTATCGTTGCCTACGCGCCCATCGGTGCCGCCGGTATCGAAGCCCGCTTTGGTGAGGCGGGTCTGCATCTCCTGGACTTCCGCGAGTGTCAGCGCTCGCTCCGAGCCCGGGAACGGGTGAATGAAAGGCGGTCCACCCAATATGCGATCGCCAAGATGACAGATCGCAAGCGCGTAGTTCATCGATGGGTTGTAACTCCGGACGGAATAGAAGTTGGCTCCAAGCAGAAAGCTTGGGCCGCCTTGCACCGGCACCCACATCTGCGCGCTCGCATTCGGCTGCGGAAAAGCCTGGCCATCGGCTCGCGATACGCCGGCGCTTGCCCAAGCGGCGTAGCTGCGGCTGCCACCGGAGCTGCCTCCAGATCCGCGCACCTCATAGCCCCAATGCTCGCCACGGTGATATTTGCCCCTGTTGAGCAGATACCGCGCGGTGGAGCCCAGCGCGTCGTCGGGCTTGCCGAACGGCGACACCCGGCCGTCACGATCGTAGTCAATCCCGACATTGAGCCAGACCTCAGGCATCCACTGCGTGTGTCCCATCGCGCCGGCCCAGGACCCGCGCATCTCTTCCGGCGTGCTCCAGCCGCGATCCACTATCCGAAGTGCGTTGATCAGTTCGGTCTCCCAATAGGTGCGCCGGCGTGGCTCGTTCCACGCGAGCGCCGCCAGCGATGGAAATACCGGCCGCATGTGGTTCTGCTGCACGAGCGGATCGCCGAACGCGGACTCTACTCCCCAGAGCGCCAGCAGCGTGCCTCGCTCGACGCCATAATCCTGTTCGATGCGCGCGAACAACGACTCGTTCTTCCTCAGCGCTTCCTTGCCCGCAATCATACGCCAGTCAGATACCCGGCGATTGACGTATTGCCAGATCTGTTCGTTGAACTCCGGCTGGTTACGCATCTGCTTGAACACGGACATGTCCGGCTCGATCCGGCCCATCACGCGAGTCCAGGTTGCGTCCGAAATGCTCTTGGCCAGTGCTCGGGCGCGGAAATTGTCGCGCCATTGTTCGAAGCCCGGCGGTGCGGCGGCAAAGGCGACCAGCGGATGCGCGAACAAGGCGCTGGCCGCCAGACCGGATCTCAGCAGGCTGCGACGAGTGGGTGTACTTGGAGAATCAGGATGTTTCATGCGGACAGTCTAGCGCTGGAGAAAATGGCAGGGCAGGGACCATGGCCTCGGGAACTCTTGATCCTGCCGCAGGTCTGCGGCAATTTTGGACATCCGTGCGGGACTATGGCGGAGACATTCGGGCGCCCGCCCAGGCGTGGTGGGTGGCGAAAGTTGACCGATTGCGTCTTGTGTGAGTGCACTGGTAGAGTCTGACAATGTCACAGGCACGAAGCGAACCCAAAGATTTCCAGGCGCTGGCGGCCGACGCCTACGAGCTTGTCTCGGCCTTAGGGCAGGTCGCTGCCAAAGCAGGTATCGACAAACAGCTACTCGAACTGATGAAGCTGCGCGCTTCGCAAATCAACGGCTGCGCGTTTTGCGTTCAGTATCACATTCTGCAAGGCGAGAGCCTGGGGATTCCGGCAGACAAGCTCAATCTGGTGGTGGTCTGGCGGGAGGCCCCGCTGTTTTCTTCGCGCGAGCGCGCGGCCTTGGCGTGGACGGAGGCGCTGACGCTTGTGACCGGAGGCGTCGACGAGGAGATCTATGCGCAGGCGCGCGCGGAGTTTTCAGACACTGAATTGGCCTATCTCTCTTCGGCGATCGCCTCGATCAACGTGTGGAATCGCTTGGGAGTCGCCTACCGGTGGACGCCGCCCCGCCGGCACAAAGTTAGTGCCGCGGCGGCCTCATAGCCATTGAGCTCACCTCTGGCGGGCTTGCCGCGGCGCGTTGCCAAGCACATCGTCCGGTGACGCATTCGCGACGGTAGGCAACGGGCTTGCTTCGGGTCCGATCTCGCGCCCGCGCCCGCCGATCAAGCGCTCATACGCCGAGATCAGCGTGACGTAGGGATTGACCCAAAGCCAGCCGTCAGGCGTGAAAACCTGCACGTCGAAATGCAGGTGTCGAGACGTTCCATTTGGACCGTCGAGGTAATTCGAAACTACTCCGATGATTTCGCCTTCGCCGACGCTGCGGCCGTTGAGAATTCCGGAGGCATCCATCGCAAAAGGGTTCATGTGCATGTAGCGAAAGCGAATATGTTCAGTGCGGGTGTTGATCTGCAACGTCAGTGCCTGCTGCCTGGCGGAACGGATGACGATGCCGTCGCGGACGGCGACGACCGCGTGCTGTTTGGGATCGCAGCGCTCGCCCCCGACGCCGACAGGATTTTGCGGACAGGACCGCGGGCGTATATCCTGTCCCTGGTGGCCAAAACCGTTGGCGCATTGTCCGACACCGAAACTGCGGGATTCGCAAAAATTATCCTGCCATGGATACCCGGGGCCTCCGTTCGTCGGCTCGTCGAGTCGCCTGGCGCGCGGCCGGAAATTCCGGAAGGACTGCGAGTGGGCGAACGCAGGCGCCTTCTCCAGCGGAAACCGAATTTGTGAATAGACCGTCAAGTCCGCATGACCCACCTGCTTCCGGAAGCCGCTGTTGATGACGATATCCCCGCTCGGGCGATAGGTGAAAATCGCCGACGGCTCGGCGGCTCGCTCGGCTAGCGCGGGTTGAATGTTCGGCGCCGGCCGGGAGGGACTACCGCCGCAAACCCGCAGTGCTCTGATGAAGTGTTCCGCCACCGGGTATGCTTCGCGGCAGGCCAGCCGTTGCGGGTGCGGCGCACTGTCAAGGCATTGGATCGAGACGACATACGGCACACCGAACCGCGTGAAGGCATACCGCACATGGCCTTCGCGGATGAAGCGGCGCAGGTCGGGGTACTGTGTCGCCAAGGCCTTGACCGGCTCGCCCCTGCCGCCCAGGGGATCATTGATGTCGTAGATCAAGCTCGAACCGGTTATCTGAACTTCGATCGGCGTGGCGAAAATGCGCCGCGGGAGGTCGGTCGCACCAGGCTCAAGCGAAAACACCGCGTCGTAGCCGGCCGGGCCGGCTTCGAAAAGGTCGACTGCCCGGAAGCCCGCTTGGTAACGCGACAGCTCAAGACTGGGGCGGGCACCTTGCAGACGTGCATCCAGAAACGCCGCGGCGTCGAACGGCAACAGCACGGGCACCGGGCTGCGTGCGACAGCCCTGAACATTTGCGAGGTCACCGCGTTCAGTTGCACCAGTGCCGGCCTCGAACGCGCGTCGAAGGCAGCGAAACGCCGTTGCGGTGAAAAGGTGAAGGAGGACGCGACAGCCGGCTCAACGCTGAGCTCGGATCGGACTTGATCAAGGGCGGCGCGCCAGTCAACCCTGATCGCCGATACCGAAGGTGTTCTGAATTCGGCCGCGCCAACGACCGCGCTGCCGGCGAGCACCAAAGACAAACATGCCAGCACTACGCGGGCGCGCCGGACAGCTTTCGTTCGCAATGAGTCGCCCCCCGGCGCCAAAGTGCGTTCAGCTTAGTCCTTTGCCCGCTCCACGTAAGAGCCGTCTTCGGTCATCACCACAATTCTTGTGCCCGTACCGATGTGCGGCGGCACGGCGGTCCGCACCCCATTGGACAGCATGGCGGGCTTGTAGGAAGACGATGCAGTCTGCCCCTTGGTGACGGGTTCGGTATCTACCACTTCCAAGGTGGCGCGCTGCGGCATCTGGATCGCAACCGGAATGACGCCGTGCATCGAAAGTTTGACGGTCATGTTTTCCTGCAGATAAGGCGCGGCCGAGCCGACGACATCCTTCGGGACCTGCACCTGGTCGTAGTTTTCCGTGTTCATGAAGTGAAAGCCGTCGGCATCCTCGTAAAGATAATTGAAATTATGGTCCTCGATGGTCGCTTTCTCAACCTGATCCGTCGTCTTGTACCGCTCCGAAATCTTCACGCCATCGCTGATGCGGCGCATTTCGATCTGGCTGACGGGTGTTCCCTTGCCGGGATGGATGTTCTCGGCCGTCAGCACGACATACAGCTTGCCGTCTTGCTCGATGACGTTGCCCTTGCGGATAGAACTGGCGATTACTTTCAAGGCTGATTTCCTGATATTCTGGCCCGGGACCGATCAGGACAATGGGCGTCCCGAGGCCAGCGAAGCGGTTCGGGCTGCAACATACTCATTTTGCCGGCTGATGCCAGCGTTTTGCAGCTAAACGGGACTGCCATCCTTGGGCGAGTAGCAAAGCTCGCAGCCTCCTGTACGATGTCGTTGCGGCCGCATCTGTTCGAGGCTCGACGCGTAAGGTTAAGCTTGGAATAAGAGGGCATGACGCAACAATCCAATTCGATAACGAACGCCGTTGCCTCGGCCGCCCCGCCGCCGTCTCCTTGGTGGACGCCCACGCGTTACGCCGACGCCAGACCATTTCTTGCGGCAAGAAGAGCCATCACGCACGCTGTGAGGACATGGTTCGAAGGGGAGCAATTCGTCGAGGTGGAAACGGGAATCTTGCAGGTTTCACCGGGAAATGAGACCCACTTGCACGCGCCGAGAACCAAGCTTGTAGGCGCCGATGGCAGGCCGGCGACGCGCTTCTTGCGGACCTCGCCTGAGTTCGCCTGCAAGAAACTGCTCGCGGCTGGCGAGACGAAGATATTCGAGTTTGCGCGTGTGTTCCGCGACCGCGAACGCGGCGATCTGCACCTGCCCGAATTCACGATGCTGGAATGGTATCGAGCCAACGCGACGTATGACGCCGTGATGGCTGACACGATCGTCCTTGTCGCTCATGCCGCGCAGGCAACCGGGATCGGTCGATTTTCGTTTCGGGGCCGGATTGCTGACCCTTTTGCCGAGCCGGAGCTGTTGACGGTCGCGGCGGCCTTTGAGCGCTTTGCGGGAATCGATCTGCTCGGGTCAGTGGCCGATGGTCATGGTGATCGAGATGCGCTGGCGGCAGCGGCGGGGCAGCGGGTGCGGATCACTGAGGATGACACCTGGTCCGACATTTTCAGCAAGGTACTGGTTGAGCACGTCGAACCCAATCTGGGTCAGGGCCGTTTGACGATCCTGTTCGAGTATCCGGTGCCCGAAGCGGCGCTCGCGCGGGTAAAATCGTCCGACCCGCGTGTGGCCGAACGTTTCGAGTTGTACGCCTGCGGTGTTGAACTGGCGAACGGCTTTGGCGAATTGACCGACGCGCGCGAGCAGCGTCTTCGCTTGACGAAGGCCATGGATGAAAAAGAGAGGCGGTATGGCGAGCGCTACCCACTCGACGAGGATTTCTTGCGAGCGATGGCGGTGATGCCGGAAGCAAGCGGAGTCGCGCTCGGCTTTGACCGGATGGTGATGCTCGCAAGCGGTGCGCTCAGGGTCGATCAGGTGGTGTGGACGCCTCCCTCCGGTGACGCATGAACAAGATCAATCGTCCAGCAGCGACCTTGCGCGAGCCGATCGAGTTGATAGCCCAGGGCTTGGCGCCCGCGGATGCACTTTCACAGCTTGAGCTCGTGGCGGCGCGTTATGCAGTGGCGGTGACGCCGGAAGTGGCTGCGCTCATCCAACCCGATGATCCGAACGATCCGATCGCGCTACAATTCATTCCAAACGCGCAGGAATTGGTAGGCCAGCTCGGCGAGAACGCCGATCCGATCGGGGATCAGGCGCATTCCCCCACGACCGGCATCGTGCATCGCTATCCCGACCGGGTTCTGTTCAAGCTGGTTCACGTTTGCGCGGTCTATTGTCGTTTCTGTTTTCGCAGGGAAATGGTCGGGCCGGGCAAGGCGACCGCGCTTTCTCGGGACGAGTATGACGCCGCCATCGCTTACATTCGGCGGCACACCGAAGTCTGGGAAGTCATCCTGACTGGGGGTGATCCGCTGATGCTTTCGCCTCGTCGGCTTGCTGAGGTCATGGCCGATCTCGCTGCCATTGATCACGTCAAGATAATCCGCCTTCATACCCGCGTTCCCGTGGTCGATCCGGAACGCATTAGCAGTGAGGTCGTCGCCGCCCTGAAAGTCGAGCGCGCAGCAACCTGGATTGCCTTACACGCCAATCATGCCCGGGAATTGACCGACAAGGCTCGCGCCGCCTGCGCCCGCATCGTCGATGCCGGGATTCCCGTGGTCAGCCAGTCGGTGCTACTGCGGGGGGTCAACGACAATGCCGCCGCGCTGGAAGCTCTGATGAGGGCTTTTGTCGAATCCCGGATCAAGCCTTACTACCTGCACCACGGTGACCTCGCCCCTGGGACTTCCCATCTGCGCACCACGATTGAGCACGGCCAAGATCTTATGCGCACGCTGCGCGGTCGGGTGTCTGGATTATGTCAACCGGACTACGTGCTCGATATTCCCGGTGGCCATGGCAAGTCGCCGGTTGGTCCCGGCTATCTAACGCCGCAGTCTTTGTCGGACGAACGTGAATCCGACGCACAGAAGCGTTATCGTGTCCTCGATTATTGCGGCGACGTTCATCTCTACCCGCCGAACGCGTGACACGATGGCCACAGACAGCGGAGGGGCGAGCCCGGAACCGCCGGAAGACCCGCAAAGCCGGAATCTCCAGAATGCTCTGCTCGCCGGTTTCTTTGTGGCGATCGTCGCTGCCGGAATCTGGGTTCTTGTCACTATGGCAGATGTACGAAAGGTGCAGGACTGCGCTGCCCAGGGACGGCGCAATTGCGCTACAATCGAGCTGCCCGACCGGGCGCGATAGATGCATTTCTCTGATTGGGAGAGCAAGATGCGAAGATTGTTCAAGACAAAATTGATCGCCATCCATTTCGTCGCGATAGCTCTAATGATCCTGATGGCCGGCCCCGCTGCGTTGGCGCAGACCGGAGGTGGCGGCGCAGGCTCCTCAGGCGCTGCAAATCAGGCCGGACCAACTCGCGACGCGCCGATCGGGCACCGGCAACCGCGTCCCGATCAGCTTCGTTCGGAAAAAAATTCTAATGATCCCAATGATCCCCTGAGCAAGGAAAATGCAGCGCTGGACCGCAAGATCAAGGGCATCTGCCGCGGTTGCTAGTTGGCCTATTCCGTCGCAGCTTCTTGAGCAACAGGCCTCGACTGAAGGGCGATCAGCGCAAGCTGCCGGACTCGGCGTTTCGTGCGGCGAGCGCCACCCCGATCAGGGACGCGCCACCGAAGAGGAGATTGATACCGACCAGCAGTCCGATCGCCCATTCCGCTGAACCTGGCAATCCGGCGATGATCATGGCGGCAATCAGAATGTCCAGGACGCCCGAGAAAAGCATCCAGCTCCATCGGTCGGATAGTTCGCGGCGATGCTCCAAGGCATACATTATCGTCGTGACGCCCTCCGCGAGGAAATAAGCGCCGACCACAATCGTGAGGGTGAGTGTGCCCTCCAGCGGGCGTGCAAGCAGGATAATGCCTGCGGCCACCGCCAGCGCGGCCGAGATGAGCGACCACCAGAACCCAGGCATCTGGCGGGCCCAGAACGTCAGCACGAGGCCTGCGATGCCGAAGATCAGAAACATCCACCCGAGGAAAATTGTAACTGCAAGGCTCGCGATCGGGGGCACGATCATGGCTGCGAGGCCGAGGATCACGAGCAGAATGCCTTCTATCAAGAAAGCCTTCCAGTGCTGGCGCACGGCGGCGCGCATTTCAGAGTGTAACCCGGACGTGTCCTGAGGAACGGTCATTGCAAGTCTCCCGATGTTCACAACATGGAAGGATGGAAGAGCGCGCGACGTGCGCCAACGCGCCGCTTCCGCTTTGGTTTCCAGCTTGGAGCTATGTTCCCGGTTCTGACGACAGGCCAGTGGTCACTGTGCGGATCCGGTTACGTCCGTGAATATAGATGCCGGTTGTGACGAGCAGCAGCGCAATGCCGATCAGGATGGAAGTAAGGCCGATCGGTACGAGAACAAGCCCGACGTTCCGATCAGGATTTACAAGCCGGTTGAGTATCGATGTCAGCACAAACGTCAAGCCGAAGAAGCCGGCCCCCCCGCCGATGACCAGCAGCGCCCACATCCGTCGCAGGTGGCTGAGCCGGGCTCGTGCCGCCTCGCTATGAGGCGCGTGGTGATGGCCAACCCGGCGCACCAGCCGAACAGCAAAACCAATGGCGCTCAAGCCGATCAGTACGCTCCCCGTTCCGAGCATCAGCCTGATAAAAGGATCGAGGTCGGGGTTTTGCTGCAGGCTAAGCAGGGGGAAATCGAAGGCGGCATGCAGCGCCAGTGGACTCATCAGGACCAGAATGCGGTTTGAGATACGCGCCCAGTCGCGGTGGCGGCGGTGAGCGCCAAGCGCGGTGCCGGATCGCGCAATGGCAAGATAG
This sequence comes from Bradyrhizobium sp., assembly GCA_045811665.1. Taxonomy (GTDB): domain Bacteria; phylum Pseudomonadota; class Alphaproteobacteria; order Rhizobiales; family Xanthobacteraceae; genus Bradyrhizobium. Next base: position 12,817 of record JBJMTO010000071.1, on the reverse strand, counting down.
GCACCGGCAATGACGCCAAGCGCGCCGTGGAATGGAACGGTGAGGACGCTGCGCAATGCCGCAAGGGATCGCCACATGTCCGCGTGTTCCACCAGGTAAGCGAGGTTTTCGTAGGCCGCAAATCCCAGCCCCGCCGCCGCGCCGTAGATGACGGTGTCCATTGGATCCACGAACGGCCGCCGCCGCGCCGAAACCGCGACTATGACGAGAATTTTGACGATCTCCTCAGGAGCCGCGACGGTGAACACCGAACGCAGGGCGTGCGCAGCCCACGGGTTCTCAACGGCCGGCAGGAGCAGTGCAAACGGTGCGCGCATCACCCCGAGGAAGGAAATGCTGGCCGCTCCCAGGAAGAACGCACTCCACACTTTGGCAGGCGGCCCAGGCCGCTCGCCCGCAGCAATCACCAGCCACAATATCAGCAGCGCGGGAGCGACCGCTGCCGTTCCGATCACGGTCGGAAGCGACTCGAGGAGATTCATTGGAAGGGCAGATATGCCATGTTTTCCCGAGCTCCATTTGAAGCGGGTGCCGGGATCTGCCGCACTCGACAGAGGCATCAGGTTCTTAGCAGCCCCTGCAAATATTCTTCAGTCGTGCATTCATGACAGCATCTTCGGCACTGATCGCATCCACGTATTTTGGGCTATCGGCTCTCGAGGGCTCTGCAGCTTGCGAGGCCTGCTTTGCGCGAGCGGGCGGGGCGGCCTTGTCGTAGCAAGCCAGCCTGGCGCTCGAATCCGATATCGTTTTGCACTCAGGCTTTTGCGCCCATGCGGTCTGAGAGATGGCGCACAAGGCGACCACCGCGGCGAACACTCTCATTTTATTTCCCCCTTTTGGCTGTTGCAGCCGGCCCGGAAACAGCAAGACCCGGGGATTATGCAGTTAAATCATATAGATTGCCATGTTTTCTGATCAAAATGCACGTATTCGCGTTGCGTGTCCATTGTCGGCTCGGCCAACCCGGGCCGCAACGACACCCGAGCGGCAACACAGGCGGGGAGAGATGGATCTCCGGTCCAGAACACTTGTCAGCGACTTCGAGCCACGCAAGTATCCACTCGACGGAAACCACAGGGTTGTCCGGTGTGGTTCGGACGCAAGAGCCGACCAGGGAGGATTTCCAATGCTATCAGTTCGCTTGCCCAGCGTCGTCTTTGCCGCAGCGCTGTTTGTCGCCGTTCCGAATGCGTTCGCGGAAGGCCCCGTAACGGCCAAGCCCGCCGAAGTTGGGTTCACCGAGGCGGGTCTTGGTCGCCTGGATGCTTACATCAAGAACGAAATCGCCGAGAACAAAATTCCGGGCGCGTTGATGATGATTCAGCGCAACGGCAAGACGGCATATTTCAGCAGTTTCGGCGTTCGTGACCCCGCCACCAAAGAGCCGATGACCCCAAACAGCATTTTCCGCATCTATTCGATGTCGAAGCCGATCACTACGGTCGCCGCGATGATGCTGGTGGAGGAAGGCAAGTTGCAGCTTGAAGAGCCGTTGTCGAAATACATTCCCGCTTTCGCGAACGTCAAAGTAGGCGTCGAAAAGAAGGGAGAGGACGGCGTGATGGGGCTTGAGCTGGTCGCCACCAGGCGTCCTATCACCATTCAGGACCTGATGCGCCATACGTCGGGTTTGACGTACGGCTTCTTCGGCGAGGGCTTGGTCAAGAAAGCCTATGTCGACGCTCAACTGACTGCGGGCGGCGTCGACAACGCCGAATTCGCCGAGCGGCTGGCCAAGTTGCCGCTGGCTTATCAGCCCGGCACGACTTGGGATTACAGTCAGTCGACCGATATCCTGGGTCGGGTGATTGAGGTGGTCTCTGGCAAATCGCTTTACCAATTTGAGAAGGAACGATTGCTCGATCCTTTGGGCATGAAGGACACGAGCTTCTACGTGACCGATCCGGCAAAGCAATCACTGGTCGCCGAGCCTTTCCCGCATGACCGGAAGATCGGGGCCGGTGCCGAGATGGCCGACCCGCGTATCGCGCAGAAGTGGGAGTCCGGTGGTGGAGGAATGGTCTCCACGTTAGGTGATTACGCCCGCTTCGCCCAGATGCTGCTCAACGGAGGTACTTTGGACGGACGGCGATATCTCAGCCCGAAGACCGTGGCTTATATGGGTGCGAACCATATCGGGCCGGGCTCGGGCGTGGTGCCCGGTCCCTATTACCTGCCTGGAGCGGGTTTCGGGTTCGGACTCGGTTTTGCAGTTCGCACTGAAGTCGGCGTGAGCCCGGCGGAAGGCTCGGTGGGTGAGATGAATTGGTCCGGCGCCGGCGGAACAACCTTCTGGGTTGATCCGAAAGAGGAGATGTTTGTGGTCTTCATGGCGCAAACGGTGTCGCAGCGCGGACGAATCCGGGTCGCGTTGAAAAACGTCGTGTACGGAGCGTTCGACAGATAACCCGTTCTGGCGACGGCGGTCGGCTGCCGGTCGACCGCCGCCGGGATGCGCTCTTTTTTCGACTATTTCGTCCGGATTTTTGCTCATTTGCACGAGCCCCAAGGCGACGGCGCGTTCCCGCCGAAAGTTGGTTCTATTAACCAATCGTTAACCATGCGCGGCCCATCCTTAACTATTCGAAAAGGAAGCCGAGTCGAACAGCATGGACGCAATTGCGCAGCCACCACGTCAACTGGTTCGCATGCGGGGCCGATCGTACGTGGCGTTTGTTTTTTCCCCAGTCGTCCCGATCGTGGGCTGGCTTGAAGAAATAGACGCAACTCTCGCCCGCTCGCCAGGTTTTTTTGCGGGTAAGCCGGTGGTACTTGACTTGGCAGCTGTGGACCTCAGCCAAAGCGCCATCGCGCATCTTGTCACGAGCCTCGAAGAACGGAATGTCCGCATCCTCGGGATCGAAGGTGTGGATCCTGCACATCTCACGACAACCATGCCTCCGTTGCTCACCGGGGGGCGCCACTGCATTCTCGTGCAGAACGAAACAAAAAAGCCCGAGCCGAAGCCTAAAGCGACTTCCCTGCTGCTCGAAAGTCCCGTCCGCTCCGGCCAGTCGGTGGTCTTTGCAGAGGGCGATGTGACCGTATTGGGCTCGGTCGGCTCTGGTGCGGAAATCGTCGCGGGAGGATCCATCCATATTTACGGCACGCTCCGCGGCCGGGCGATGGCAGGCGTCAACGGCAACTCAGCCGCCCGAATCTATTGCCAGAAGATCGAGGCAGAGCTGCTGGCGATCGACGGCTACTACCAGACTGCGGAAGAAATCGACCCCACGTTGCGGAATCGGCCGGCTCAAGCATGGCTCGAAGGCGACATCATGAAGATTGCACTGCTGAATTAATCGGCGAGGGAGGTAAGAATGGCCAAAGTCTTGGTCGTGACGTCTGGCAAAGGCGGCGTCGGAAAGACAACTTCTACCGCAGCACTAGGTGCGGCGCTGGCTCAAATGGGCCAGAGAGTAGTGGTTGTCGATTTCGACGTCGGTCTTCGCAACCTCGACCTTATCCTGGGAGCAGAGCGCCGGGTCGTATTCGATCTGATCAACGTTGTGCAGGGCGTCGCTAAGCTGTCGCAGGCTCTTATTCGCGACAAGCGCCTCGAGAACTTGTGGCTGCTCCCTGCCTCCCAAACCAGGGACAAGGATGCGCTCACAGAAGATGGGGTTCGCAGCGTCATTGCCGACCTGCGAACCAAATTCGACTGGATACTCTGCGACAGTCCAGCGGGTATCGAGCGGGGCGCGACACTTGCGATGCGTTATGTGGACGAGGCGGTTATTGTCACCAATCCCGAAGTATCCTCGGTGCGGGACTCCGACCGTATCATCGGAATGCTCGATTCAAAGACCGTCAAAGCCGAGAAGGGGGAACGGGTCGAGAAGCATATTCTGATCACCCGTTATGACTCGGGCCGCGCGGCACGCGGTGAAATGCTCAGCATCGAGGATATCCTCGAGATCCTGGCGACCCCGTTGCTCGGGATCATCCCGGAGAGCCAGGATGTCCTGCGAGCATCGAACGTCGGGTCACCCGTTACCCTGAATAACGCCGCAAGTGCACCGGCGCGTGCCTACATGGACGCGGCGCGCCGTTTGATGGGCGAAACTGTTTCCATGACGGTGCCGAGCGAACGCAAGGGCTTGATGGACAGATTATTGGGACGGAGGGCCGCATGATGAGTCTGCTGCGGCTCCTTGGTGGCCGCAATGCTTCCGCGCCTGTTGCACGGGAACGGTTGCAGATTCTTTTGGCGCATGAACGCGGCTTGCGCGGTCAGCCCGATCTTTTGGGCCTGCTGCGGACGGAGATTCTTGCCGTGGTCTCGCGGCACGTGGTGCTTGACCCGGACAAGGTCATCGTCAGGATGGATCGAGGCAAAAATGTATCGACGCTCGAAGTCGATATTGAAGTGCCTAACGGCGTCGAGAGATCGATGGCGATGGTTGCTCGGTGATGGGCGATACTAACAGTACTATCGCCTGGCATCGGGTCCAGCTGAAGAAGAATCGCGACTCGATGAAAGCGCTTGAAACGGGTCGACTCAGGGTTGGCAACAACGCTGAGCTGAGCGGTCAAATTCAAAAGGATTTAGCCACCCTCAGGCGAAAAATCCAGGAATCCGAGCGGTGCATCGCTGTTCACGAAAGGCGATCCAAACGCCCGGTCGCAACCGATTTTCAAAGCCTTGCGCGCGTCACTTGGAGCAGTTGGAACGCGCGCAGTGTCAGCCATCGCTGACACGAGTACGTCTGTATTGGGCTTAGCCGAAGTCTAATAAGCACCTGTAAGCGGAAGCTGCCGCGGCAAACGCGGTCGACCTCGGCGCGGCCGAGGCCGACACCGCCTGCGCGAACTATTCTTCGATCACCGAAACGATTTCCATTGTGTCGGGATCGACGATCACGACTTCATCGCCCGCAATAAAATATCGATAGCCTTCATAGCCGGGGATGTACTCATGGACCTCCTGGGGCAGGTTGTACGAGGTGATATAGCTCGGCACCCGCGCCCCGATGCGTAGCGGGAAGTCGACATTCACCGGTTCCACGCGCCGGCGCACCAGGAGTTCGTGAACCCGGGCGCGCTGGCGTCGAGAAATCTGCGTATTCCTGGAGCCGTCGTACGCGCGCCCTACCGTTCCGCCGGACCTCCGATCCTCATAGCGCCATTGTTCGCGCCGATCGCCATATCGCCGGTCATCCGAGTATCGGCGATCGCGATCGAAGTCCCGTTCGGTTCGATACCGTCTTTCCTCTCGCCACCCCTCCGATCCGCGATGACCGCGGTCTTCGTTGAAGCGATCGTATTCTCCGCGCCGCCCACGCTCCTCGCTGAAGCGGTCATGGTCTCCGCGGCGGCCGCGTTCTTCGCTGAAGCGCTCGTGGTCTCCGCGGCGCCCACGTTCTTCGCCGAAGCGCTCATGTTCTCCGCGCCGCCCGCGCTCTTCGTTGGAGGAACGCTCCTGTCGTTCTGATCGTTCGTCCCGCCGCTCGCCCGCTTCACGACGGCCCATATTGGCGCTGGATCTATCGTCGCCGGTTTGCCTGCCCGGGGACGTCGTTTGCTCCCTCTGCCGTTGGGAGGCATCGGACCGGCCTTGTTCGGTGGTCTGTCCGGCGCCTTGGGCCTGAGTCTGTACGGTGCCTTGATTCTGGGCAGGAGCCTGAGCTCCAGCAGACCCCATACCGAACGTGATCGCGGCTACAGCGCATGAAGCGAGTAAAGTGCAACGCATCTGAACCACTCCTTGTTTTTGTCTCCGCGCGGCAAACGCGGAGGGCCAGATTCGGTTCCGCGTGCGGCGTGTCGGGGAAGGTGGCTCGCCCTCAGCCACCTGCACGCATCGCGAAAGTCCGGTCGCCGACGAACGGCTTTCCAACCTGACAACGCGTACTCTTTCGGGATATTTTTGGAACCGGCCGCCGTACGCGAAGTTGTGAGCTACCGACGCGGACGCAACCATGCCCTTGTGCTTTCCGAAGAGATGCATCGCCGCCGTTGTCGCGATCTGGGCACTCTCTGGCCATTGCAGCTACGCCATGTGGGGTCCAAGCTCCACAGGTCTTGCCGGCGTGCAGGTTTGGGATTCCGATCCAGAGTACATCCGACCAAATCGGGCCAATGGTATGGATCAACCTTCCGGGAGCATTGGTTCGGACCCTGCCGAAGGCGTCGGCTGCGGCGGTGTCGCGCGCGCGGCGGCCCTCTACGGCGTCCCGGTTGGCTTCTTCACCAGGCTCATTCGGCAGGAGAGTAACTTCAACACAAAAGCGATCAGCCGGGCTGGCGCACAAGGGATTGCTCAATTCATGCCCGCCACGGCGCGCTGGCGCGGACTGTCCGATCCGTTCGAACCCACGAAAGCCCTTCTGGAGTCGGCCCGTTGGCTACGTGAACTGCAAGACGAGTTCGGAAACCTGGGGCTGGCGGCCGCCGCCTACAATGCCGGGCCGCGGCGAGTGAAGGATTGGATGGCCGGCCGCGGTAAGCTTCCAAACGAAACGCGCGCCTACGTCCGGATCATCACAGGCCTGACGGCCGATGAATGGCTAGGCCGCAGCGAAACTCAGCCGCTCGCAAGTGCCAGCGCCTGCGCTGAAACCGCGAAGCTTCCGGTACGTCCCGTTGCTCATCGCCCTCTCGAAGGCGTTGTCGTTGCAAAACCAGCGGCTGGAATTTGGGCGATTCAGCTCCTCGGTGACTCCTCCCAAAGCCGGGTTCTGTTGGAATATGCCGGGCTGCAGAAACGTTATCGATCGGTGCTGGGTGATCGCGCGCCGACGATCATCCAACGACCCATCGGTGGTCGCGTACCCTCCGCCTGGTATTTCGTTCGTGTTGCGGAGGCGTCGCACGAACGAGCAAACCAACTCTGCTCGAGACTTAAATCCGCAGGCGGGAGTTGCATGGTTTCCCGCAACTAAATCGTCGTCCCAACAGGGAACAGACCGCAAACGATTGTCTTGTTCACGAGCATCAATTCGCGCCCGATGGGTTGTTGCCGAATAAAGGGAACGTCTGTTTTTTTGGCCAGCGGAATCTTTCTTTAACCGTTCGGAGCTAACCTCCTGACGTCGCGGATTTGTATCGCGTACCGCGACCATCCTCTTCAGCCTGCCAGCAAGCGGCGGCAGGCATCAACAAACACCTGAGCACCCGTAACGATGTCGCCGTCGGCGGTGTTTTCGTCCCAATGATGACTGATGCCGCGGATTGAAGGCACAAACATCATGCCCGCCGGCATGATCCTGGCAAGTATCTGGGCGTCATGACCGGCGCCGCTGGGCATACGGATGGATCTGCCGCCGGCAAGAACGGCGCTCGCCTCCGTGATTGCGTGCTGGAATCTCTCGTCCATCAGGGCGGGAACACCCGTGCGGAGACTTTCTATCTCTTCCTTGCATCGGCTTTTCGAGCCGATCTCTGTCGCGATACTTGTCAACGCGTTTTCTAGCCGGTCGATCACGCCGGGATCATCGTCCCGCATCTGGAAGAGCATCTCTGCGCGGCCGGGGATAATGCTTGGCGCACCAGGCTCGAGAGCGATGCGGCCGGTGGTCCAAACCGTGCGCGGACCGCACAAACCGGGGAAGCGTTCGTCGATGGCAACGCAAAGTCTTGCCAACGCTAGGCCAGCATCCTTGCGCGCGCCCATGCGCGTCGTCCCAGCGTGATTTTGCTCGCCCGTCAATGTGATGCGGTACTGCCAAATACCAACGATGGACGTGACGATACCGATCCCGAGTCCGCTGCTTTCAAGCGTGTCGCCTTGCTCGATATGAGCCTCGAGGTATCCGATATGGCGGCCAAGTTCCGCTCTCGCGCGCGGACGATCGGCAAGACCAACCTCACGTAGCGCCTCTCGCATCTTGCGGCCGCTGGTGCGGTCCTTCGCACTGTCGATATCCACTTCGGTCAGATCGCCGATGTAAGACCGGCTGCCGAGGAAATGACCGAAATGTCCTTCCTCATCGCACCATGCGGCCACTTCAACGGCGCCGCCGAGTCCCGAGTCCGGATTGATGACGCGGGCGGCTTCGAGCGCATACACGACACCAAGCGGTCCATCGAGCCAGCCGGCGAAGTTCTGGCTTTCCAGATGCGAGCCGGCCAGCAATTTCGGTCCTGATTTTTTGCTCGACCCAAGTACATTGCCGATACCGTCAATCGTGGGCGTGAGCTGTGCCTCGGGCAGTCGCTGCGCGAGCCAATGCAGTGATTGCATATGCGCGTCTGAAAACGTTGGCCTGTGAACGCCAGTCTTGTGCGCACCGATTTTGCGCAACTCATTCAGATCGGCAAGGACCCGAGCGCCATCGGCCCGCGATTGGTGGTCAGACATCAGCTGCAGCTTTCATCGAGTTCGTCCGAGTTACTACGCATGAGTTTTATAGGATGGAGTTTGATCGGGAGGTCGCCGGTGCTGCACCACCATCCTTACTCTTTGTCGCATCCGGCTTAGTGTTTCAACTGGACTGCTGCAGGGCGCTCCCCTTAGCTGAAAACAGCTACGCGACTTTGCACCCAACGGAACGATGAGAAAAGCGCAATGGAAATCCACAACCAAAACGGCGAGATCCATCACGTCCCTACAGAACTGCAGGGAAGTCGCGGCGCAGCGGGTCATAAGCAAATTTCCAAAAGAGAAAGAATGTTGCCGATGCTCGTCGGCATTGTCCTGGCGCTGCTTAGTCTTGACGCTGTGTTGACTGCAGCCTCCGCCAAGGGGGTTGTCGTCGGCAGGATGGTTTCTACGAAAACGGCCGTCGAGCGCAATTGCATGATAGACGGCGGGAAAATGGCCACGGAGCCTTCCGGGGCATATAGCTGTTATAACTCGTCGACTGGACTCTCCACAAACTGCAGCAGTTTCGGTGCCTGCGAGATCCAGTGCAACGGTAAAGAATGCGGAAACGCCAGGAAGCCGGGCGGACCGCCAGTCGGCAGCAAGGCCGGTGCACCGAAACCGACGGCAAAACCAACCGCCGGCGCACCCGTGCCGCGGCCCGATCGATCGAACCCGTCGGGTGCGGGCGTCATAACACGTGATCACCGCAACTGAGGTGATTGTATTTTGCCTTGGCAGCCGCGGCTTGCCGGGGCAAAAATGTTTTTGAGCAGCTTCGCTGGGATTCTCTCGGACGAACGCTGGCTATTAAAGCCCGAGCGAGGCTTGGACGTCCAAAGGTGTCTCGTCAGTGCTAGTCAGCTTCGCAGCGCGTAACCGACTTTGATCAGTCGTCACGCGGGCCCTAAAGGTCTCAATAGGCGACGTTGCCATTCCGCGATCTCACGAAAGGGATTATACTGATCGAACCGGTCCCCGTCGATCACACGCACGCAGGACGACTGGAATGAATATTCCCCGCCGACAATTTCTGAATCTGGCCGCGGGCGCTGTCGCGCTGCCGGCTGCATCCAGCATTGCCAGGGCGCAAGCCTATCCGGCGCGGCCGGTGCGCATCGTGGTCCCATTTGCCGCCGGAGGATCGACCGACATCATCGCTCGTCTGATCGGCCAATGGCTCTCCGAGCGTCTCGGCCAGCAATTTGTGATCGAGAACAGACCGGGAGCGGGCAGCAATATTGGTACGGAAGTGGTAGTGAATGCGCCGCCGGACGGATACACGCTCCTCCTGGTCGGCGCCTCGTCCGCGATCAACGCGACGCTTTACGAAAGACTCAATTTCAATTTCCTCCGCGACATCACACCGGTCGCGGGCATCATCTCGATCCCTTTCATCATGGTAGTAAACCCATCGTTCCCGGCGAAGACGGTTCCCGAGTTCATCGCCTTTGCCAGGACTAACCCGGGCAAGGTCAACGTCGCTTCGGGCGGCAACGGAACGGCAGGCCATCTGTCGGGCGAACTATTCAAGATGATGACCGGTCTCAATATGGTGCACGTTCCGTATCGGGGCGAAGCACCTGCACTCACTGATATGCTTGGAGGCCACGTGCACGCCATGTTCGGCACCATGCCTGCATCCATCGAGTATATCAGGGCCGGCAAACTTCGGGCATTGGCGGTGACAAGTGAAAGGCGTTCGGAGGTGCTGCCGGACCTCCCGGTGGTGGGCGATTTTGTGCCCGGGTACGAGACGGCTGCGTTGCAGGGCGTCGGCGCGCCTAAGAACACGCCGGCCGAATTCATCGACAGGCTCAACCACGAGATCAATGGGGGCCTGGCCGATCCTAAGATCAAGGCGCGGGTTGCCGACATGGGCGGCACTGTGCTTGCGGGCTCCCCCGCCGACTTCGGGAAGCTCATCGCCGATGAGACCGAGAAGTGGAGCAAGGTGGTCAAGTTCTCCGGCGCCAAGCCGGACTAATTTCAGTTACTTCGCTCGTCGATAATTCTGCTTTCCAGGTATGGGTACGGCCAACGATAGTTCAGTGTCAGGTCCGCCTTGGGTCACACTCGGAAGTGTCTCCGTTCGCAGGGCACGTCCGTTGTGCCCGTCAAAGAGCAGAAGGAATCACCGAGTGCCCCCTAGTGATTTCTTTAGAGGCTCTGCCGCGTCTTCCTCGTCCAAGCACCTTCGCAACGGTAGCCTGAAGGCGCTTGGGCACCTTCGCACGGGCTTAGGACGTCCGGTGGCTTCTGGGGCCGCTGGCGCTCCCTAGCGGAATCGAACCGCTCTCTCCACCGTGAAAGGGTGGCGTCCTAACCGATAGACGAAGGGAGCAAAAACGCCTGTCCCGCGAGACGCACGGCACACGGTTGCGCTTTCGCGTAGACATGAACCCCGGCAAAATCAATGGTTTGAGACACTGACGCCGTGCTGATCCCGCCTCGTCGGGCCCACAGCGGGCGAACGTATAGTGGCGTTTTCGCAAGCGGGCAAGTCACCGCAAAGCAGGATTTTCTACCTGACACAGCCGCATTCACAGGCCAAACCGCACGCAGGAGCCTTGATGCGTTCTCCTCCGAACGGCCGGTTTGCCGCAACCAAAAAGCTCCGGGACGGCACGTCTGTATTCGGCCAAGCTGACAGGAATTAGGAGTAACCGGCCAACAGACCGCGTTCAGCCTGCGGCACAAGGCTGCGCGAAAAGGGGAAGTGCATTGAACCTCGAAATTGTCGTTCCCGTCATCATGAGTTGTGCACTGTTGTGGTGGGTTAGCCGCGGCATGAGCTGGGTCGCGCGTCTTACGGTGACGGCGCTCACGCTTGCGGTGATCATATGTATCCTGCTGTTCGAACGTTCAGGATCCTTCTAGCCACCCGATCAGGACATCGGCGGGGCCACAAATTCCCGAAATCCGGGGCGCTCCGCGAACTGCCCGAACCAACGTTCGAGATGGGGAAACCGCGGCTTCCGGATTCCCTCGACGCCAAACCAACGCCTAGCATAAGCGCCCAGCGCGATATCCGCGATCGTAAAGTCATCGCCTTCGATGAAGCGTCGCGTCGCCAGTTCACCGTCGACGATGAGCCACTGTTTGGCTTCGGCGTCGGCGTCCTTCTGGATTTCCACCATGTCGCGTTGCTCGGCCGGGGTCCGTACCAAGGCCCAGAACACCGGCCGATCCACGGGTTGCAACGTCGAAAGTGTCCAGTCCAGCCAGCGGTCGACACCGGCGCGACGCTGCGCTGCCTCTGGATACAGGGACGATCCGTTGCCATAAGCGAGCACGAGATAGCGCATGATTGAATTCGATTCCCAGAGCACGAAGCTGCCGTCGACCAGCGTCGGCACTCGCCCATTAGGATTCATCGCGAGATAGTCCGGATCGAGATTTCTGCCGAAGGCCATGCCGGCGTCAATTCGTTCATAGGCAACATCGAGTTCGCGCAAGCACCACAGAACTTTCTGAACATTGACTGAATTGGCCCGGCCCCAAATCCTGATCTGACTCTGATGAGTGTTCGGCACGTTTTCCGCTCCGGTGATCCCGATACGGGCTCATATCGGAGAACCAGCAACCGCGCCAGAACACCTCATCAACGAGTTCATAAAGAAAAAGGCCCCACAACGAGGGGCCTGATCCTATCTGAGCGACCGGTGGTCAGCGGCCGAAGAATAACCACAACAGGATGATCACCGGTATCGGCACGCCCAATAACCACAGTAGAATTCCGCGTCCCATGTTTCGCCTCCTTGAATTCCTCAATGGTAGGAAAACGCCAAAGGCGGTACGTGGTTCCTGTGAATGCGGGGCAAAAAGCAGGCTTTCCCTCACCAATGCCCGGTATTCGGCATAGAAGCCCACGGCTCCGCTGCTGGTTTGGCATCCCCCTTTTGCAGCAGCTCGATCGAGTGCAGGTCGGGCGAGCGGACGAATGCCATCTGACCATCGCGCGGCGGACGATTGATCGTGATGCCAAGCTTCATCAGCCGCTCGCACGTCGCATAGATGTCATCCACTTCGTAGGCAAGGTGACCGAAATACCGGTCCTCGCCGTATTTCTCCTCGTCCCAATTGTACGTAAGCTCAACGAGCGGCGCACCGCGCCCTTTGGATGTCGTTGCCTTCAAGAGTGGCTCGTCGTCGGGCGCGCACAAGAACACGAGGGTGAACTTCGCCTTCTCGTTATCTACCCGCCGAACCTCCTTCAATCCAAGGGCGTCGTGGTAAAACTTAAGCGCGGCGTCGAGATTGCGAACGCGCAGCATGGTGTGCAGATAACGCATGTTGTTGCTCCCTGGAGAATAGAACGAAGAAGTGAGGATCGCTTCTGCCGGACTGAATAGCAGCAAAAGACCGGGGAGCAACTGTGTTGAGTAGAGCTGTGATCGGCCGCGGGCGAGCGCCTTGTTTGTAGGCTCGTTCAGCTCGATGCGTAGAGATTGGCATCCCATTTCTGGCGCCGCGCGATCATGGTGTTGAGGATGACGATGAGCTTGC
>JBJMTO010000070.1:0-23202 GCA_045811665.1 Bradyrhizobium sp. | reverse complement strand
GAGCTCTGGCGAGACGGGTAACGCGCGATCGTACGCGAACGTCGGAGTCCGATTCACGTTTCAAACAGCCGGCGAGGAAAAAGCCAAAGCTTCGCCGCCCCTGTTGGTCGCATTCGACCAGTGCAATTATTTCGAGTATGCCGCCAAAAACATGCGCACGCCTTCGCTTGCATGTCTTTGTATTTCTTTAGGCGTAGGGATCGCGCCGTCACCGAGCAACATTGCACGATTTAGAGGTGCGGACATGATCAGCCAATTGAACTGTGTCGCGGCGAGTGAGGGATTGCGAACAGAAAGGACGCTGCGCTTAGCGAGACGCTCGAACATCGCCGCTAGTGCTGTGATCGTCCGCCCCGGTCCGCCGGCATAGAGCGCGGCGCCTAATTCAGGAAAACGGCCGACCTCACCGATCACCAGCCGGCGCAATTGCAAAATTCTCGGGGTGAGAACAATTTGTAGCTGACGAACAGCGTAAGCGGTCAGATAACCCTCCAGGTCGTCGCCGACACAAAACTCGGCGACGTCGTTGTGCACGCGATCGCTCGCGTTGTTGCAGAGTGCGGATACCATCGCCACAAACAGGGCTTCTTTGTTTGAAAAATACACATAGACAGTCTGTTTCGAAACGCCGGATGTTTCCGCGATGTCGTCCATGCTTACACCCAGATAACCGCCGCCCAGAAAAAGAGTCGCCGCAGCTTCGAGAATGGCCTCTCGTTTGTCGGCAGACCTCTGGGTTCGCCCGCTGGCTTTGTTCATTTTTTTCCTAACAGCCTTCATCGCATGGTCGATCCAAGCCGACACCCCGGGCTTGACTCATCATACTAGACTGTCTAGTATGATTTCAATGCGCCTATTGTAGGGAAATCAAGCTGTGTTTGTGACCTCAAGGAGATAACCGCTATGACGACCACCGATACTTATCTCGCCGTGTTTCTCGGCAGCAAGACGAACCCACGCATGACGGCCTGGATGGCGCTGCCGGAATCGGAGCGTAAGGCAAAGGAGAAGGAAGGTATCGCTGCCTGGGGGGCTTGGGTGCAGAAGCATCAGAGCGCCATCGTCGAAATCGGCGGGCCGCTGGGCAAGACTAAGAAAGTCTCATCCCGCGGCGTAGAAGATATCGGCAACGAGATGGGGGCCTTCACCGTGGTACGCGCGGAGTCCCACGAAGCCGCGGCCAAGATTTTCGAAAACCATCCCCACTTCGCGGTCTTCCCGGGAGAGCGCATCGAAATCATGCCCGTCCTGCCGATCCCGGCGGGTTGAGCGGCGCGGCTTCCTGTTCTCACCGGCCGGCCATAGGCGGCCGCCCTCCCCCTTCGGGCGAGGGGTCGTCTGCGGTCAGGCCGCCTTCTTCTCCAGATCCTGCTTCCACTGGCCGAGCGAGGCGAGGCTGTTCATGTGCGCGCGATGCGCGAAGGCGCGCTGGCCGGCGGCATAGTTCTCCGACTTGCCCGACCACGCCTTCTGCGGCGCGGCTTGCAGCGCGCGGCCGTAGGAGAACGTGAGATTCCAGGGCAGGTTGCCGATCTTGTTCATCGTGTCGAGATGGGCGGTCGCTTCCTCGTCGGACTGGCCGCCCGACAGGAACGCGATGCCGGGTACCGCGCCGGGCACGCAGTTCTTCAGCATCCTGACGGTCTTCTCGGCGACCTCTTCGACGCCGGCGCGCTTGCCGTTCTTCTTGCCGGAGATCGCCATGTTGGGCTTGAGCACGATGCCTTCGAGCGCGACGCGCTGGCGGTAAAGCTCTTCGAACTGCGCCTTGAGCACGGCGGTGGTGACCTCGAAGCAGCGGTCGATGTCGTGATCGCCGTCCATCAGCACCTCCGGCTCGACGATCGGCACGATCTGCGCCACTTGGCAGAGCGCGGCGTAGCGAGCGAGAGCGTGCGTGTTGGTGTGGATCGCGGTCGTGGTCGGGATGCCTGAACCGATGTCGATCACGGCGCGCCATTTGGCGAAGCGCGCGCCCTGTTCGTAGTATTTCGTCAGCCGGTCGGCGAGCTTGTCGAGGCCGATGGTGATGAGCTCGTTCGGGCAACCGGGCAGCGGCTTGGTGCCTTCGTCGACCTTGATGCCGGGGATCGAGCCGGCCTTCTTGATGACATCGACCAGCAGCGTGCCGTCCTTGGCCTTCTGCCATATGGTCTCGTCATAGAGGATCACACCCGAGATGTACCGCATGCCTTCGGCGGAGCGGAACATCATCTCGCGATAGTCGCGGCGATTGTCCTCGGTGCCTTCGGTATTGATAGCGTCGAAACGCTTCTTGATGGTGCCGGTGGACTCGTCGGCGGCGAGGATGCCCTTGCCGCGCGCGGTCATGGCGTTGGCGACTTTGTTGAGGTCTGCGAGATTCATTCGCCCTCTCCTGTATTTGAAATTCGGGCGCCTCCGGCCCGGCCGGGAGTAACGCCGTTCGGCGTCACTTTTGCCTCAAAACCTCGACCCCTGGCAACGGTTTGCCCTCCATCCATTCCAGGAAGGCGCCGCCCGCTGTGGACACATATGTGAATTGTTCCACGACGCCCGCCACAT
Source organism: Bradyrhizobium sp. (assembly GCA_045811665.1). Taxonomy (GTDB): domain Bacteria; phylum Pseudomonadota; class Alphaproteobacteria; order Rhizobiales; family Xanthobacteraceae; genus Bradyrhizobium. The sequence goes on along the minus strand of JBJMTO010000070.1, from coordinate 20,658 downwards.
TGAGGGCGGAAACCGTATCGCCGCCGCCGGCGACCGACACGAGCTTGCCGGACTTGGTTCGCTTCGCCGCATATTTGGCGATCTCGACGGTGGCCTTCTCGAACGGATGCAGCTCGAACGCCCCAAACGGCCCGTTCCAGACCAGGGTGGCGGCTTCGTCGATCGTGCCCTTGATGCGCTCGATCGACTGCCCGCCGACGTCGAGCATCATGCCTTCGGCCGGGATCGCATCGACGCCATAGGCATGCGAAGGCGTGTTGGCCGCGAAGTGGAAGGCGACGATGGCATCGACCGGTAGGATGATGGCGCAGCTGCCGGCCTCGGCCTTGGCCATGATGCGGCGCGCGATGTCCGCCATGTCCTTTTCGACCAGCGACTTGCCGACCTTGATGCCCTGGGCATGCAAGAAAGTGTTGGCCATGGCGCCGCCTATCACCAGCGCCTCGACCTTGCCGATCAGATTTTCCAGGAGCTCGAGCTTGGTGGAGACCTTGGCACCGCCGACAATGGCGACGACCGGCTTCTTCGGCGTCTCCAGTGCCCTCGACAGCGCCTCCAATTCCGCCTGCATGGTGCGGCCGGCATAGGCCGGCAGCTTATGGCCGAGCCCTTCGGTCGAGGCGTGCGCCCGGTGCGCCGCCGAGAAGGCGTCGTTGACCCAGAGGTCGCCGAGCTTGGCGAGTTCGGCGACGAACGCCGGATCGTTCTTCTCCTCACCCTTGTGGAAGCGGGTGTTCTCCAAAAGCAGAATGTCGCCGGGCTGCATTGCCGCGACGGCGGCCGCGGCCTTGTCGCCGATGCAATCCTCGGCAAATGCGACGTGCCGCTTCACCGCCTGGGCGACGGCGGCGGCAATCGGTTTCAGCGACTCCTTCGGGTCCGGCCCCTTCGGCCGGCCGAAGTGGGCGAGCAGGATCACCTTGCCGCCCTTTTCCGCGATCTCGGTGATGGTCGGCGCGACGCGCTCGATGCGGGTCGCATCGGTGACCGTACCGTTCTCGGTCGGTACGTTGAGATCGACGCGCAGCAGCACCCGTTTGCCCTTCACGTCGGCCTGATCGAGGGTATGGAAATTCGGCATGTGGACCACTCACCAACGCGCCACGCAAGCCGGCGCGGCGACTTAGAGGTTCGGGCCGATCCGTTCAGGCGGCACGCCTTCGGGCGGTTGCCGGACTTTCAGACCCTGGCGGAAAGCGAAGACGATGAAGCCGACGATCAGCACCAGCAACGGAATGCCCAACCACGCCGGGATGTGCTCCATGATTCGCCTCGCGTGCGATCAGATCAGCTTGCCCATCGCCACGGCGGTGTCGGCCATGCGGTTGGAGAAGCCCCACTCGTTATCGTACCAGGACATCACCCGCACGAAGGTGCCGTCCATGACCTTGGTCTGGTCCATGTGGAAGATCGAACTGTGCGGGTCGTGGTTGAAGTCGCCCGACACGTTCGGCTCGTTGGTGTAGCCGAGGATATTCTTGAGCTGCTGCTCGGCGGCGCGCTTGATGGCGCCGTTGATCTCGTCCTTGCTGGTGGCCTTCTTCGCCACGAACTTGAAATCGATCACCGAGACATTCGGCGTCGGCACGCGGATCGAAACGCCATCGAGCTTGCCGTTGAGCTCCGGCAGCACGAGGCCTACCGCTTTGGCGGCGCCGGTCGACGTCGGAATCATGTTCAAGGCCGCCGCGCGGGCGCGATAGAGATCCTTGTGCATGGTATCGAGCGTCGGCTGATCGCCGGTATAGGCATGAATAGTCGTCATGAAGCCGGTCTCGATGCCGACGGTGTCGTTCAGCACCTTGGCGATGGGCGCGAGGCAATTGGTCGTGCAGGAGCCGTTCGAGACCACCTTGTGATCCCGGGTCAGCTTGTCATGGTTGACGCCGTAAACGATGGTCGCATCGGCGTTCTCTGCAGGCGCCGACACCAGCACGCGCTGAGCGCCGGCTGTGAGATGCAGCGAAGCCTTCTCCTTCGCCGTGAAGATGCCGGTGCATTCGAGCGCGATGTCTACGCGCAGTTCTTTCCAGGGCAGATTGGCGGGATCGCGTTCCGCGCATACCTTGATCTTGCCGTTCCCCACGCTGATCGTGTCGCCGTCCACGGTCACGGTGCCGGGAAAACGGCCGTGCACGGAATCGAAGCGCAGCAGATGGGCGTTGGTCTCGACCGGACCGAGGTCGTTGATGGCGACCACCTCGATGTCCTTGCGGCCGGACTCGGCGATGGCCCGGAGCACATTCCGGCCGATGCGGCCAAACCCATTGATTGCGACCCGGAGTGCCATTCAATTTCTCCTCAAGTTCTGAATTCCCGTGTTTTGCGGCCGCGTGGCCGATTGTCCAGCGTCGTCGGGCCAGTTCGGGGCGTGAATGCTTCGACGCTGCAATGCATCATACCCTCGAATGTTCCAACAGCGCTAGTTTGCGCTCAGGCGCTTTGACGCAGCCTCGATCACGGTCTCCGGTGTGATGCCGAAGTGCTTGAAGAGCGCTTTCGCCGGTGCGCTGGCGCCGAAGCTGCTCATGCCGACGAAAATGCCGTCCGGTCCGATCACCGCGTCCCAGCCGAACCGGACAGCGGCTTCGATGCCGACCTTGACCGGCGCATCGCCGATGATGGCTTTGCGGCGCTCGCTCGGCTGCGCCAGCAGCAACTCGAGTGAAGGTACCGAGACGACTCGCGTGGCGATGCCGCGTCCGGCAAGCTCCTTGTGCGCGGCAACGGCGATTTCAACTTCCGATCCTGAGGCAAACAGCGACACCTGGGCCTCGCCCTGGGGCGCGATCAGTTCATAGCCACCGTGCTTGCATAGATTGTCCGCCGTGGAGCGCGTGCGCACCGGCGTCAGGTTTTGCCTGGACAGTGCGAGCACCGTCGGCCCGGTGGTGTTTTCGAGCGCCAGTTGCCAGCACTCCGCCGTCTCGATCGCGTCCGCCGGACGGAATACGCGCATGTTGGGCATCGCGCGTAGCGCCGCGAGGTGTTCGACGGGCTGGTGGGTCGGTCCGTCTTCGCCCAGTCCGATCGAGTCGTGCGTCATCACGTAAACCACCGGAGTGTGCGACAGCGCCGCTATACGCATCGAGGGCCGGGCGTAGTCGGTGAAACACAGGAAGGTGCCCCCGGCAGGCGCAAAGCCGCCATGGGTGGAGATGCCGTTCATGGCGGCTGCCATGCCCATTTCGCGGATGCCGTAGTGGATGTATCGCCCGCTGAAATCGCCGGGCTTCACTTCCTTCAGCCCCTTGGTACGGGTGTTGTTGGATGGCGTCAGGTCGGCCGAACCGAGCAGCAGTTCCGGCATCGCGGGGACCAGCACCTCGAGCACCATTTCGCTCGCCTTGCGGGTGGCAACGGTCGGTGGCTCGGCGACGAGTTTGTCCTTGAGCTGGCGGATGGCGTCCGCGAGCGCGGCTGGGCGCTTGCGCTCGATGACCCGCCGCGTGAATTCGCTGCGCTGCCTCTCGGGCTTGGCGTCGAAACGGCTTTTCCAGTCGGCATGGGCGGTAACGCCCTGCTTTCCGACGTTCCGCCAGGCTTGCAATACGTCGTCGGGAATTTCGAACGGTGCGTAATTCCAGCCCAACGCCTTCTTGGCGCCGGCCAGTTCTTCGGCGCCGAGCGGCTCGCCATGGGCCTTGGCCGTGCCCGCTTTGGTCGGCGCGCCGAAACCGATGGTGGTCTTGCATGCGATCAGCGAGGGGCGGTCGGACGTCTGCGCCCGCGTAATCGCCGCAGCGATCGCCTCCTGGTTATGGCCGTCGATCTCAGTCGCGTTCCAGCCATGGGCCTTGAAACGCGCTACCTGGTCTACATTGTCGGTAAGCGTGATCGGACCGTCGATGGTGATGCCGTTATCATCGTACAGGAAAATCAGTTTCGACAGCTTCAGGTGTCCGGCCAGCGCGAGGGCCTCGTGGCTGACGCCTTCCATCAGGTCGCCGTCCGAGCACAGCACATAGGTATAATGATCGACGATATCCTCACCGAATTCCGCCGCCAGCAGCCGCTCCGCGAGCGCCGTACCGACCGATGAGGCGACGCCCTGGCCTAGCGGACCGGTGGTGGTTTCGATGCCGGGGGTGATGAAATTCTCGGGATGACCCGGCGTTTTTGAGTCGAGCTGGCGGAAATTCTTGATCTGCTCGATCGTCATGCCTTCGTTGCCGGTCAGATAAAGCAATGCATACAGCAGCATCGAACCGTGCCCGGCCGACAGAATGAAGCGGTCGCGGTCCGGCCAGCGCGGGTCGGCGGCGTCGAACTTCAAAAACCGGGTGAACAGCACGGTCGCGATGTCCGCCGCGCCCATCGGCAGCCCTGGATGACCGGATTTGGCCTTCTCCACGGCATCCATCGCCAGCGCGCGGATCGCATTGGCCATACGGGACTGATCGACGCGAGTCATGTTGAAAATCCGCCTGAAATGAGATGCTTGGTCGCGATCCGCCAATGGCGAATGGCGCGGCGCAACCGTTCTTGGCACCGGAAGTGACGGCTGGATAGCACCTCGATTGGATGAGTCCAAGGCGGTGAAACGCGGCAGCGGCCGGAAAAGTTGCTTTGCAGTGCATAGCTTGCAACCGGCGTTGCACTCGCCTCGCTTGCCACGTAAATTTCTCGCTGTAAACGCTTGCCGAACCGCGAACTTTCCACGTGGCCGGCCAGGGAAGGTCCGCATTGTCCCCATGAGCGATCGCCCCGCCAACGGTTCGGGCAACGTCGAGCCTTCGTCCGCGGACATCGATGCCGCGACCAAGCGGCTGATGGCGGCGTTGGAAGCGCTCGAAAGCGCAGTGGAGCGACGGCATGAAGCCGACCGTGACGAAAACGAGCTTGCAAGCCGGATTCAGGCGCTCGGTGCCGACCGGTCGCGACTGGCCGACGAACTCGATGGATCGCTGGTGAAATCGCGGCGGCTGGAGCGCGTCAATCGCGAGATCGCGGAGCGGTTGGATACCGCCATCGGCACCATCCGCTCCGTCCTCCATGCCGGGGAGGACTCATGAATCACGTCAATGTCACCATCAATGGCCGCCAATACCGGATGGCCTGCGAGGAAGGGCAGGAAGCGCGGCTCCTTCAACTTGCCGAAAGCCTGGAGTCCCGAATCCAGAGCCTGCGCGGCAAGTTCGGCGAAATCGGCGACGCCCGCCTGACCGTAATGGCGGCGCTTACAGTCTGTGACGAGCTGGTGGACGCGGGCCAGCGCATCCGCAACCTCGAAGAGGAACTCGACGCCTTGCGAGACGTGCGGGTGGCAGCCGCCGATCGGGCCCGGGCCACCCAGACCGCGGTGGCAAACGCGCTGAACGCGGCCGCGGATCGCATCGAAATGACCACCCAGATGCTCAATCGCACCATCGGCGGCGGGGTTGCGATCGGTTGACCATTGTCAGCGTTAAAGCTGGCGATCCCGGGCAAGCATCGCTACATTGGGGATGCGAAGCTGTGTCGCGCGTCAGGAGCCACATATCCCCGGGGCCTTATCGATCCTTCAGGGAACTGTCCCTGGCCGGGTCCGTGGATCCGGTCACATGGTGCCCACCTACTTTCGTAGGGAACTCCGGGATCGAGCGCTCCAACGGCCATCGCGGCTTCGCACTTTGTCTTTCGTTCGACTAATTCCCCTTAGGCTTACCGCCTGTCGTTACCGCGCGGAAGCGAAAGCCGGGTAACGAGACCCCGCGCGGCTTCGGTATCTTATAACAGGCGCTCTGGAAGGCTGGGTCGCCCGGGTCGCTTTCGCGGGTGAGGATAGAGATGACGTCGGCGGCGAAATGATCCCGCATGTCTGACATTCGATCGAAGGCCGAGCTGCGTACCGCAGCGCTTGCTGCGCGCGACTCGTTCAGCATCGAACAGCGCGAGGCAGCGGCCGAGGCCCTCGCCAGGCGGGGGCTGCCGATTCCAATCGAGCGTGGCGCTATCATCGCCGGTTACTCCCCGATTCGCGGCGAAATCGACCCGATACCGTTAGTCCGCGGGCTGGCTGAGCAGGGCGCGCGGCTGGCTCTGCCGGTGATCACCGCGCGCGGTCAATCGTTGCGATTTCGCGTTTGGCGTCCTGACGATCGGCTGGTGCGCGGACCGCTCGGCATTCTCGAGCCGTCGCCTGCCGCAGCCGAAATTATTCCCGACATCGTCCTGGTGCCGCTGGCGGCCTTCGACAAAGCAGGTCACCGCATCGGCTATGGCGCCGGGCATTACGACCGCACGCTGGCGCAGTTACGCAAGTCGAGAGCGATCAAGGCGATCGGCCTTGCATTTGCCGCGCAGGAAGTCGAAGCGGTGCCGGCGCTGCAGCACGACGTCGCGCTCGATTATGTGCTAACTGAGACGGGAGTGTTCGACTTCCGGAGTTCATAGGTGCGCATTCTTTTCATCGGCGACGTCGTCGGCAGGGCAGGGCGTAACGCCGTGTCGGAGTATCTGCCGGGCATGATCCGCGACTGGGCGCTTGATCTGGTCATCGTCAATGGCGAGAACGCCGCCGGTGGCTTCGGCATCACCGAAGCGATCTATCAGGAATTTCTCGACGCGGGCGCGGATGCGGTAACACTGGGTAATCATGCCTGGGACCAGCGCGAGGCATTGGTGTTCATCGATCGCGCGCCACGTCTGGTTCGTCCGGCGAATTTCCCACCGGGCACCCCCGGGCGGGGCACGGCGCTGATCGACACCAGGAGCGGGAAGCGCGCGCTCGTCATCAACGCGATCGGCCGCGTGTTCATGACGCCGTTCGACGACCCGTTCGCCGTGATCAATCGCGAACTCGATGCGTGTCCGCTGCGTACGGCGGCCGATGCGATCGTGGTCGATTTCCACTGCGAGGCAACAAGCGAAAAGCAGGGCATCGGGTTCTTCTGCGATGGCCGCGCCAGTCTGGTCGTCGGCACCCACACCCATGTGCCGACCGCCGACCATCAGATTCTCTCTGGCGGCACCGGCTACATGACGGATGCCGGCATGACCGGCGATTATGATTCGATTATCGGGATGCAAAAGGAGGAGCCGCTGCGTCGCTTCACATCAGGCATTCCATCGGCACGCTTTGAACCGGCGCTAGGCGTCGCGACCCTAAGCGGCGTCGCGATGGAGACCGACGACGCCACCGGACTGGCGCTGCGGATCGCGCCGGTTCGGATCGGTGGCCGGCTGGAGCCGACGCTACCGCGATTTTGGGCGGAGTGAGGAGCGCGCAGGGACGCCGCCATAAATTCACGCCCCGATCGGGATTTCGCGAAAAGACCTCCGTACGCAATTCTCTTTGGCCGGTACCTCCGCCTGCTACAGTTCAGATGCTAGGCTTCGATCAGCCTGCTCCCTTCCAGCAAATGGAGTGCCGCCATGCGCAATTTCGTGTCGGGGTTTGTTGCGTTGACGATGCTACTTGCGCCTCTCCTGGGCTCGCCCGCCGATGCGGCGCCGGACGGAAAGAAAGTCTGGAAGATTGGCATCTTGTGGCATGCCGCGAATCTTGAACAAGAAGCCGTGATGCTTGACCCCTTCACTCAGGGCATGCGCGAACTCGGCTATGTCCAAGGTCAGAATCTCGTCCTTGAGCACACCTTCGTGGACGAGAACTTCGATCGTTTCGAGTCGCGTGCCGAAGAATTGCTTCGGCGAAACGTAGATCTCATTCTGGCATCGAATGGACCGGCCGCGGCAGCGGCAAAAAAGCTCACAAAGACGGTACCCATTGTATTCGCGACCAGCGGCGATCCGCTGAAGCTCGATCTCATCGACAGTTTCAGGCGGCCGGGCGCAAACCTCACGGGGCTCACACTGTTCGCTCCCGAGTTAACCCTGAAGCACCTCGAGCTGCTGCGGGAATTCGTTCCGGCGCTCTCGCGGGTCGCCATTCTCTGGCATCGGTCCAACGGCGAGCATCCCGCGACGCTTGTTGCCGCCGAGCAGGCCGCCAACAGTCTCGACATTCGAGTCGTCGCGGTCGCCGCCGATGGTCCGGAAGACCTCGCGGCTGCATTTGCAACGATCGAAAAGGCGGGAGTGGGCGGCCTGATCGTGCTTGTCGATTCCATGTTGCGGGTGAACCGAGCCTCGATCGTGGCTTTTGCCGCGCGCAGCCGACTGCCGGCGGTTTACGCCACCCGGGATTATGTCGAGGCGGGAGGCCTGATGGGCTACGGCGCCTGCGTACCCTGCAACTTCTATCGGGCCGCGAAGTATGTGGACGAGATCTTCAGGGGAGCGAAGCCGGCTGAGATGCCGGTCCAGCAGCCCGCAAAGTTCAACACGCTGGTCAATCTAAAAGCCGCGCAAGCACTCGGCATCAATCTTCCACCGACTGTGCTGTTGCGTGCCGACGAGGTGATCGAGTGATCGTGGGGGCGCTCAGGTCCGCACAGTAGCGGGGCGTGAATCAACGAAGCACGCCCATCCGCTCCTGCCGATTAAAGATCGACCTCGTGCGCCGCGACGGCATCCTCGTTCCACTCCAGCCCCACCCCCGGCACGTCGGGGATGTGCAAGTGGCCGCCGCGAATTTCATACGGCTTTTGCAGGATCGGATCGGCCCAGTCCTGCCATTCCAGCCAATGCGCCGTCTCGGTGACTCGCATCACATGGGCGCCGACTTCAGGGTAGAGATGCGTCGACATCGGGATGCCCGCGACGGCGGCGACCGCAGCGCCCCTGAGCCAGCCCGTCACGCCGCCGATGCGCATGAAGTCGGGCATGACGAGATCGCACGCCTTTCTCTGCAAGGCGACGTGAAGATCGCGCGGTCCGTAGAAGTTTTCTCCGATCTGGATCGGCGTCTTCAGTTCCGCCGCAAGCTGCGCGTAGCCGTCGAGATTGTCATAGACGATCGGCTCTTCGATCCACGCAAGTCCCGCGTCATCGATCATATGGCACCGTTGCAGCGCCTCCGCGAAATTCAGGCCCTGGTTGAAGTCGGCCATCAGTTCGATGTCATCGCCGACGGCGGTCCTGATCGCTTCGATTGCGGCAACGTCGTCGCCCCCGTGTGCGCGGCCGAGCCGAAGTTTCAGCGCCTCGAACCCGCCCTCCTCGCGCAGCGCGATGGCTTCCGATCCGAGCACATCTATGGGCGAAAGCCACAAACCGGTGCTGTTGTAGGCTTTCACCGGGCCGACTGAGCCGCCGAGCAGAACGCAGAGTGGTACCTGGCTGGCTTTTGCCAGCGCGTCCCACGCGGCCATGTCCAGCCCGGACACCGCGATCATCGACTGCCCGCCGTATCCGACGAAATGCAGCGATTTGCGGGCCAGCTCGTAAAGTTCGGTGGGGGCGACGCGGCGTCCCTTCAGTAGTTCACCAAAATCCTGCAATGCGGGGATCAGGTAGCGCATCGTCTTGATGGTGTAGGGCTCCAGATAGCTGCGGCCGACGACACCTTCCTCCGTGAACAGGTCGATCAGGATCAACGGCCAGTCATGGATGGTTGCGATCTTGGCCACCACCGGCCGCTTCAGCCGGAGTACGACCGCTCGCGCCCGGAGCGACCGGAATGTCAGTGAGGAAGTTTGCATCACAGACGCCTCCCCCTGGAGTGGTCAGTCGAGATGGTGGCAGACACAGTGTTGCAAGCTGCGGTAAACCCGTAAATGTACTCACCGGTATACTTTAGATCGTTGGGCGAGCCGCCATGCGCACACAAACGGAAGAGAACCGACGTCGGATTGTCGATGCCGCCTACGAGTCGTTCTGGCGTCTCGGCTTCAGGAGATCCAGCGTCGAGTCGATCGCCACGCGGGCGGGACTGACCAAGCGCACGCTGTACGGATATTTCCGCAGCAAGGACGACCTGCTCGCCGCCGTGCTTCAGCGCTACGAGGAACTGGCGGCCGAGCGGCTCAAGCACATCGGCGATCGTTTGCCCGCCGACCGCATCGGCTTGCTGGATTCCTTTTTCGGCCAGTTGAACGAGTGGGCGAGTTCGACGCCGCGCTGGTCAGGATCGGGTTTCACCCGGCTGGTCGTCGAGCTTGCGGATTTGCCGGGGCATCCGGCGCGCGCCATTGCCCGGCGCGCCAAGCGCAAGACGGAGGCATGGCTGGCGGAGCGACTGGAGCAGGCACGGGTCGGCGATGCCAGCGCGCGCGCCCGCGAGATCATGCTGCTGATGGAGGGTTCGATGGCGATGACGCTGATCCACGGCGGCCGCGAATACATCGATGCCGCTGCGCGCGTGGCGAAACAACTCGTGACGCATTCAGCCAGGGACGAGCTAGAACCGGCGGAAGCCGATGCGCGGAATCCGACGCATCGCGGCGGGCGCGCTAAAAGTACGCAATCAGACGCCCGGCGCAGACCGCGCCGACCCAGAGTACAAGCGACACCAGCGCGGTGAGCTTGGCCGCGCCGGAAGCTTCGGCGCCCCAAACCGCAACCTTGCGCCATGGGCCGGCGTAGGCGACCGCAACATTGACCAGCGCCGCCGCGATCAGCAGCAGCTTGGCCTGGAACGCGGGATTGCGCACCACATGCGCCGCATCGGCGCTGAACAACAGCAATCCCATGCTGATCGCGAGCAGAAAACCGAACCGCGACAACGGCAGCAGCAATTGCGCCATCGGCTGGATCGGAATCGCGCGTCCGAGTCCCAGCAACCGCAGATCGAGCGCCAGGATCGATCCCACCAGCACAACGAAGCCGAGTATGTGCAGGATCTCGACCGCGGGATATAGCGCCGGCGAGCTGCGCATCAGGTGACCCAGCGCGCTTTCCTGCAGGCTCAGAAAAATCGACGGGGCCGGCTGATGTTCCACGCTGGTCTACCGCAATTCAGTGCGCTTGCCGTCGACGATGATGTATTCGATCCGCGCCTCGTCTGGATTGCTGGTATGCGGATAACCGAACACGGTGCAGGTCTTGCCGGGCGCGATGATCTGCGGGGTGATGCCACGCTGCTGCATGCGGGAAGGAGGCGCCAGCACAAAACGCCAATGCTTGCCGTCCACCATCATCTGGATCTCGCAGTGCGGATTCTCGTAACTCGATTTAAGGATTTCGCCGGTGACGGTGAAAGATTTCGATGTGTCGTATCCGCCCCAGCCGTGATGGGCGATCGCGGCCCCCGGTACAAAAGCAGTCGCCAGCGACAGGAACAAACGTCGGGTGATTGAGGTCATAGGCTACTCCGGCAATACCAGGCAAAACACCGATTTGTGCCGGAGCCATCGTGCTGCTTGAGCCGCGGGGTTCCTCCGGCGGCTCATGATATAAGGGCGAGGAAATTCTATCGCCATACCACCGTCGCCTACGTCGGGCACGCAGCAGCGCCGTTGACCCGCGAGTGATTTTGCCGAGTCCAGGTCTACGAGCTTGGCTCGATAGCCCTGCGGCAAAGGCGCATTCCCCCCTTTCGTGGGGGTGTACGACCAACTACGCTGCCGCGCCCGGGGCATGCGGGCCGCTTGAAACCTATTGAGTGGAGGGAAGTGATGTCGTCGCGCACGATTGTGAATCGCCGCACTTTGCTGACCATCGTTGGCGGCTCGATCGCCACGCCGCTCTTGGCCCCTCGCATGGCTTTCTCGCAAGAGGCATGGCCGGCGCGGACGGTTCGCTACGTCAACGGGTTCCCGGCCGGGGGAGCAACCGATACGCTCTCGCGCATTCTCTGCCAGAAGATGAGCGAACTCTCCGGGCAATCGTTCGTGGTCGAGAACAGGGCAGGCGCGGGCGGCGTGCTGGGCGCGGATGCCGTCGCGAAAGCGCCGCCGGACGGGTACACGGTCGGTCTCGGCGGCATCGCCAGCAACGTGCTCGCGATCGGAAGCTATGCGAAGCTTCCCTATGACCCTCGAGGCGATTTCACCTTCATCGGCGGCATGTGGCAGCTACCGAATATCCTCTCGGCCAGGAAGGACCTGTTCTCTTCCGACCTGAGGGAGTTGCTGGCCGCTTTCAAGAAAGAGCCGCGCAAATACACCTATGCGTCGGCGGGATTCGGCACGACGTTGCATCTGTCGGGCGAGATGATGAACAGCATGGCCGGCGTCGAAGTGACCCACATTCCATATAAGGGTGCCGGCCCGGCCTTGACCGATTTGCTGGGAGGCCGTGTCGATTTTCTGTTCGACAATCTTCCGGGCTCACTGCCGAGCGTACGCGGCGGGCAAATCAAGCCGGTCGCCGTCACGTCAAGAGCGCGCATCCCCGAACTTCCCGATGTGCCCACGATGGCCGAGGTGCTGCCCGGATACGAGATCACCTCATGGACAGCCATGATCGGTCCGCCGAACATGAAGCCGGATCTGGTGGCCCAGGTAAACGCGCTCATCGTGAAGGCACTGGCCGATCCGGCGTTAAAGACACGGTATTCCGATCTCGGTGCAACGCCGTGGCCGACCTCTCCGGCGGAGATCGTTGCCTTCCGCGATAGCGAGGAGAAGCGGCTACTTCCGATACTGAAAGCCGCCGGGATCAAGCCGGAGTGAGGATGAACCTCACCTTGGCCAGCGCTGCGAGGGGTGAACAGCCTTGCTCAGCAGCGCGACCGGATGATCAACCGGGTTACTGAGTTCGGGCACTTTGGGCTGCGTTGGGCGCCATTTCTCACTCACCCGCCGCCACAAAGTGCTACGCTTCAAGCTCGACAAGCTGGATGGGGCACATGGACCGGCGCCAGTTCATCGGGATGATCGGCGGCGGCGCGGCGGCGTTTCTCCCATCGCCGGTGGCGCTTGGACAGCAACCGGACCGCAAACGGCTGATCGGCTCGCTGAATATTCTTGCGGAGGACGACCCGGAGTCCAGGCTGAGGAGCGCGGCCTTCACACATGCCCTGCAGCAACTGGGTTGGACCGAGGGCGACAATCTGCGGATCGAGTCGCGCTGGGCGGGCGGTGAAGACCGCCTCGTTACGAAGTATGCGGCCGAACTGGTCGCGCTGACGCCCGATCTCATATTGACCTCCGGCAGCGTCACTGTGAGGCCAGTACAGCTGGCGACTCGCACCGTTCCGATCGTGTTCGTGCAGGTGGTCGACCCAGTCGGCTCCGGACATGTCGACAGCCTGTCACGGCCGGGTGGCAATGCGACCGGCTTCACCCTGTTCGAATACAGTCTGAGCGGGAAGTGGCTTGAACTACTGAAGCAGATCGCGCCTCACATTACGCGCGCGGCGGTCATCAGGGATCCGACCCGCGGCTCCGGGATCGCTCAACTCGCCGCCATCCAGGCCGTCGCGCAGTCGCTTGGAGTGGAGTTGACCACCGTGAACGCCCTGGATGTACAGGAGATGGAGCGCGGCATCACCGCGTTCGCGCAATCCGAAAACGGCGGGCTGATCGTGACCTCGGGAGGGACCGGGTTTCACCGCCGTGCAATCGTCCGGCTCGCCGCCAAGCTCCGGTTGCCGTCGATCTACCCATTCCGCTACTTCGCCATCGAAGGTGGCTTGGCGGCTTATGGACCGAATACAATCGATCAGTACCGTCGCGCCGCGAAATATGTGGACCGCATTCTGAAGGGCGAGAAGCCGGCGGACCTGCCGGTCCAGGCCCCGACGAAGTATGAACTGATCATCAATCTCAAGAGCGCGAAGGCACTTGGTCTCGAGGTGCCGTCGGCAATACTTGCCCGCGCCGACGAGGTGATCGAATGAGGCGGCGCGAATTCATCACCCTTGGCGTTGCCGCGGCGCTATCTTCATCGACGGCGCGGGCAGAGCAGCAGAAGGGCATGCCGCATGTGATCCATCTCTCGCCGGTCGACATTCCGTCGCAGACTGTCGGAATACGAAATCAGCTCCGCGAGTTGGGCTATGTCGAGGGACGTAATATCCGTCTCGAGTTTCGAAATGCGGCGGGAAAAGTCGATGAGCTTCCGGCACTTGCCCGATCACTGGTGCTGGAAGGGGACGTCGACGCCATCATCGCGGTAAGCACACCCGCCGCACTCGCCGCGTTCAACGCAAGTCGAACGATCCCGATCGTAGCCTTCACTGCGGTAGATCCGGTCTCGTCGGGACTTGCCAACAGCCTTGCTCGCCCGGGTGGCAACGTCACCGGCATTGCTGTTTTTTCGGAGGAGACCAGTGTCAAGCGGGTCGAGTTGATGCGCGAGGCCGTGCCGCGTGCTGTCCGGCTCGGTACGGTGGCGACCAAACTCAGCAGCGGAGCGCAGAGCCTTCTGCCCGTATTGGATACCGGCCGAAAGCTTGGCTTTTCCGTAGAGCCGATAACCGTCGATGACCCAGCCGATCTCGCGGTCGCATTGAGGCCGGAAATCCTGGCGAAATTTGACGCGTTCGTCTTCGTCCCGGATCTGGTGCTCAGTGGTTACATGGTGGAGGTCATCAAGCTGGTTAATTCGAGCAACAAACCTGCAATCTTTCCTTCGCCCGATTGGGTTGCAAACGGCGGCTTGATGTCGTTCGGACCTGATTTTTCCGATGCTGCCCGTCACTTGCTGTCGCAGCTCGATCGGGTTCTCAAGGGAGCAAAGCCAGGCGAATTGCCTTTTGAGCGCCCGACCAAGTTCGACCTCAGGATCAATCTGCGCACGGCCCGGGCAATGGGTTTTGAACTGCCCGCAACTATCCTGGCGCGCGCCGACGAGGTGATCGAATAGAGCAACATCTGTGCAGGCTCTGCCGCTCCTCGGGGGAATACGAGCGCACTAAGCCGCATGCATGCGCGGATTTAGCGACGGTGTTTCAGCTTTCCGAGCTTTAAAGCTGGCGCTAACCATATGTAATCACGCGGTCGTTAGTTCGGACGACTTTCAATTTCGATGCACCTGTGGGAATTTGCGCCGTGCACCGCCAAATCACCATACGCCGGCTATTCGCGATCGCTGTAATTGCAGCGTTGGTGCTCGCGCCGCTGGCGCGGCCTGCAATGGCGGGTCCAACGGCGGATTCATCGATGGCAGGAGTTGCCGACGAGGCGTCCACGGCGATGGATGGCATGTCGATGCCGTGCTGTCCGGCCGAAGCTCCCGCGCCAATCGACTGCGATAAATGCGTCTTCATGGCCTTGTGCAAGAGCCAGTGCGTCGCTGACCTGTCCACCGCATCCTTCCGTCTGCCGGTTGCGCCGTTTAGCGCGATGGCACGGCTACAAAATGATTCCTGGCCCGAGGGGCTGGGGCATCCACCTCCCGAGTATCCGCCTAGACGTCTGGCCTGATCGGCGCGCCAGCGCCGCTTGCTTCTCGCGTGGTCGTGGATCGCGCGGATTGATGAATGCCGCCTTGCGGCACACCACGGATATTTCGAGGAATATACATGAGGAAATCTCGCTACTCGCGCGGCCTGCAGGCTGCGTTCATGGTCATCGCCATGGCCGGCTGTTCCAGCGTCGCCCGCGCTGACGTGAATAATTATGAGTTTCAACTTGTCGATCAGGCGATCAAGGCCGGCCCCGACAGGGTCATCACGGTGCGGCTGGTCAACAAGGCCACCGGACAGCCAGTGCCCAACGCGGTCATCTTCGCCACCCGTTTGGATATGGCGCCCGATGGCATGCAGGAGATGGCGACGAAGGTGACGCCGATGGCGGGTGCCGAACCAGGCACCTATCGCTTCAAGGCCACGTTGAGCATGGCGGGAGGCTGGCAGCTTTCGCTCGGCGCGAAAGTGCAGGGCGAAACCGGGACTGTCGAGAACAAGATCATCATCAAGGCGGAAAAATGAAACGCGCCGTGTTCATCGCCGCCTCGGCCGCCGCCCTGATCACGGCGGTCGGGGGCAGCCTGATCCTCGGCCGCGCGCGAGATCAGCCGCCCGAACGGTCAAACATGACCATCGCACCTGCCGTCGCATCCACGGATGAGCCGATTTACTATCAGCACCCCGACGGCAAGCCGTCCTATTCGCTCACCCCAATGAAAACGCCGGACGGCCGCGACTATCGCGCCGTGCCGGCGAGCGGCGACATCAGCTTCGAAGAAGCGCCGCCAGAGTCGGCCGCGATGACGGAAAGGAAAATCAAGTATTATCGCCACCCGATGGGACTGCCGGATACGTCGCTTTCCCCAAAGAAGGATTCGATGGGAATGGACTACATCCCCGTCTACGAGGACGAGGAAACCGATGACAGGTCCATCAAGCTATCTCCGGGAAAGATACAGCGCACCGGCGTGAAGTCGGAGCCCGCAACGCGTCGCGCCATCAAGTCGTCCGTGAAGGCGCCCGGAACGGTTCAACTCGATGAGCGCCGGGTCTCGGTGGTCGCTCTGCGCTTCGAGGGCTTTGTGGAAACGGTTGCGGACGTCACCACTGGCCAACACGTTCACAAAGGCCAGCGGCTGATGAATGTTTACAGCCCCGCGCTCTCCAGTGCTGCGGCGGAATATCTCTCTGCGTTGAACGCGGGAACCGCGGGACAGCCCTTGAAGGGCGCGCGGCGAAGGCTTGAAAACCTCGGCGCATCGGAAACGGCGATTGCCGAACTCGAACGCTCGCGCGAAATCTCGCTCTCAGTGGCCTGGCTTGCGCCCCAGGACGGCGAAATCCTCGAACGAAACGCAGTGAGCGGAATGCGTGCCGGCCCAGGCGAGGTCCTGTTCCGGATAGCCGATCACCGCGTCGTTTGGGTCTTGATCGACGTTGCGGAACGCGATCTGTCCCAGGTTTCCATAGGTTCGAAAGTCGACGTCAGGCCGAGGGCCGTTCAGGGACAAAGCTTCGCTGGAACGGTGTCGCTGATCTATCCGCATCTGAACGCGCAAACACGTACCGCCCGGCTTCGCGTCGAGTTGGCGAACCCCGACGCGCTGTTGCGACCCGACATGTATGTCGATGCCGACATCGAGACCGGTGCTCCTGAACCCGTGCTGGCAGTTCCTGAAAGTTCGGTGCTCGACAGCGGCACTCGCCAGGCGGTGTTTGTGGACAAGGGGGAGGGCCGCTTCGAACCACGCGAGGTCAAGCTCGGCAGTCGAGGCTCGGGATATGTGGAGGTTCGACAGGGCGTCGCCGAGGGCGAACCGGTCGTAGTCTCGGCAAACTTCCTGATCGATGCGGAAAGCAATCTCAAGGCAGCGCTGAAGGGCTTTTCCGAGGGTGCCCAGCAATGATTGGGCGCCTCATCGCATGGTCGGCCCGCAACCTCGTGTTGGTAACGTTCGGCGCCGGTTTTGCCGCAGCGGCGGGCATCTACGCGCTCGTTCACCTGCCCCTCGACGCTATCCCTGATCTCTCGGATACGCAGGTGATCGTGTACACCGAATACCCCGGACAAGCGCCTCAGGTAATCGAGGATCAGGTCACATACCCGCTGACCACCGCCATGTTGACGGTGCCGAAGTCCAAAGCCGTGCGCGGCTTCTCTTTCTTTGGGGTTTCATTTGTCTACGTCATCTTCGAAGACGGCACGGATATCTATTGGGCCCGGTCCCGCGTGCTCGAATTTCTCAACGGCGCGAACTCGCGATTGCCGGCTGGGGTAACACCAACAATAGGTCCGGATGCCACGGGTGTCGGCTGGGTGTACCAGTACGCCGTTATTTCGAAGGAGCTGAATCTCTCCGACACGCGGGCAATCCAGGACTGGAACTTGAAGTTCGCGCTCGCGAAAGCAGAAGGTGTTGCGGAAATCGCGAGCGTCGGAGGGTTTGTCAAGCAATACAATGTGGTCCTCGATCCGCAGCGCATGCGCGATCTCGGCATCACCGTGCAGAAGATGCGCGAAGCAATCCGCGCCAGCAACGCGGATGTCGGTGGGCGGACGGTGGAATTGTCCGAGTTCGAATATGTCATCCGTGGCAAGGGCTACCTGAAGAGCATCAATGATCTCGGCGATGTCGTGCTCAAGACGAGCAATGGCACGCCGGTGTTGTTGCGCGACGTGGCCCGGGTGGAGCTTGGTCCGGACGAGCGGCGTGGCATCACTGAAATGAACGGGGAGGGAGAAGTCGCCAGCGGTATTGTACTGCAGCGACTAGGCGTCAATGCACTTGACGTCATCGAGAACGTCAAGAAACGCTTCAGCCAGATTGCCAGTAGCCTGCCGAAATCGGTCGAGATAGTACCCGTCTACGATCGCTCAAACCTGATTTACGCGGCCATCGACACGCTCAAGAAAACCTTGTTCGAGGAGAGCATCATTGTCGCATTGGTGTGCATCCTTTTCCTATTGCACTTACGAAGCGCGCTAGTCGCAATTCTGGTGCTTCCGATTGGCGTGTTGATGGCGTTCGGGGCAATGAAATTGTTCGGGCTGGGCTCGAACATCATGAGTTTGGGCGGGATCGCGATCGCAATCGGCGCCATGGTCGATGCGGCCATCGTCATGATCGAGAATGCGCACAAGCATCTGGAGCGGGCCGATCCAGGGCGTTCGCGGATAGAGGTCCTGATCGCGGCGGCATCGCAAGTCGGGCCGGCGCTCTTTTTCAGTCTGCTCATCATCACCGTCTCTTTCCTGCCGATCTTTGCGCTGGAGTCGCAGGAAGGCCGGCTCTTCAGCCCATTGGCATTCACGAAGACTTTCTCGATGGCGGCAGCCGCCTTGCTCTCAATCACGCTCGTGCCCGCGCTGATGGTGATTTTCGTGCGCGGCCGGATCATTCCCGAGCATCGGAATCCCATCAATCGTGTTCTGGTCTGGCTGTATCGGCCCATCATCAGGGGCGTGATGCAGGCAAAAATGCTTGTGATCGTCCTCGCGGTTGCCGTACTTGCAGCAAGCGCCTGGCCGGCGAGCCAACTCGGCACTGAGTTCATGCCGACGCTGAACGAGGGCACGCTGCTTTACATGCCGACCACGCTGCCGGGCATTTCCGTGACCAAGGCCGCGGAACTGATGCAGACCCAGAATCGCATCATCCGGTCTTTTCCGGAAGTGGCCACGGTGTACGGAAAGGCCGGTCGAGCTGGCACCGCCACCGATCCGGCCCCGTCCGAGATGTTCGAGACCGTCGTCAACCTCAAGCCGAAAGAGCAATGGCGCACAGGCCTGACTCTGGACGCTCTGATTGCCGAGATGGACAAGGCGCTGCAGTTTCCAGGTGTATCGAACGCGTGGACCATGCCGATCAAGGCGCTCATCGTTATGCTGTCGACGGGAATCCGAACGCCGGTCGGGGTCAAGGTGATCGGGACCGATCTGGTGGAAATCGACAAGCTCGCCAGGCAGGTCGAGCAGGTCCTGAAGACCGTTCCCGGAACGTCGTCGGCCTATGCCGAACGCGGCATCGGCGGCTACTACCTCGAGGTGAGCCCCGACCGGGCGGCTTTGGCGCGTTACGGCATCATGATTCAGGACGTGCAGGACGTTGTCGCGACCGCACTCGGAGGTCAGACTGTGACGACGACCGTGGAGGGCAGGCAGCGCTTCAGTGTCAACATGCGTTATCCGCGCGATCTCCGGGACAATCCGCAGGCCATCGCAAATGACGTGCTCGTTCCCATACCTGCCGGCGGGGCCGTCCCGCTCGGAGAAGTCGCGAAAGTCGTCCCGGCGCGCGGCCCCAGCTCGATCCGAACCGAGAATGGCCAATTGGCCAGCTACATCTACGTCGATATCCGTGATCGGGATCTCGGTGGATATGTCGCCGACGCGCAACGCGCGGTGCAGGCCGGCATCCGCTTTCCAGCCGGATACTATGTGGTCTGGAGCGGCCAGTACGAATACCTCGAACGCGCGACGGCGCGCCTCAAGATTGTGGTGCCCTTGACGCTGCTGATCATCTTCCTGCTGCTCTACCTGAACTTCCGCTCGATCACCGAGAGCCTGATCGTGATGCTGTCGGTGCCATTTGCCCTGGTCGGCGGCTTATGGCTCATGTGGTGGCTCGGGTTCAACCTATCGGTCGCGGTCGCCGTCGGCTTTATCGCGTTGGCCGGCGTCGCCGCTGAGACCGGCGTGGTGATGCTGATCTACCTCAATCTAGCTTTTGCGGAGATCAGGGCGCGGCGTGAAATGGAGGGACGCGCGCTGACCCGCAACGATCTCTATGACGCCATCATGGAAGGCGCGGTGGAGCGCGTCAGGCCGAAGATGATGACGGTCGTGGCCATTATGGCGGGATTGCTGCCGATCCTGTGGAGCGCGGGCGCTGGCTCCGAGATCATGCAGCGCATTGCCGTACCGATGATTGGCGGCATGATTTCCTCGACGCTGCTGACGCTCATCGTCATTCCCGCCATCTTCGGAATAGTCCGGGGGGTTGGCTTGCCTGCCGAAGACCGCATCGATATCGAGCGATCTGAAAAGTGGCCGAAAAAGCGTGAACGTGAGCCTGCCGTATGATGGATCACGGCGGGGTGAGGATGCCTTGGTCTCGCTGACCCGACGGGCAAATCAGTGATTTCGTGTCCAGCCCCGATTACAAAAATATTTCCGTTCCCTCTCGAGGCAAATCACTTCAGTAGTCCGCACCGTCTCGTCCCGGCAGAGGGGCGTATCGCGATCGTCACGAACGCGGGGCGGGATGCGGTGGACGCGGCGAGTGCTGATGACGAACGGCACTTTAGCGGACGGTGAAGTCGTGTGGTCCTGACGCCCCGACGCTGGTGTCAAGCTTGCAGGATTTGCAAGCGATGGTGGCAATCAAGCCCGGTCACCAGGGAGCAACTGTGTTGAGTAGAGCTGTGATCGGCCGCGGGCGAGCGCCTTGTTTGTAGGCTCGTTCAGCTCGATGCGTAGAGATTGGCATCCCATTTCTGGCGCCGCGCGATCATGGTGTTGAGGATGACGATGAGCTTGC
>JBJMTO010000069.1:0-5151 GCA_045811665.1 Bradyrhizobium sp. | reverse complement strand
CACCGACAGCGATAGTCAGGACGACAACCCGTGCGGTCTTCATACGCTTCACTTTCCACAAACGCCGCGACGCTGCCGCCGCCGTGATGGGAGTTGACCAGCTATTCGTCAAAGCATGGTTAATGAGGCGTATCTAAATCAACTTAACGCCGGGTTTATCTGGCGCGATCAGCCAAACGCGAAATGCGCAACGTCGATCGCCTTGATCCATTCCGTGTCGGGGTAGACAATCAGTGCGCCGATCGCGAGCGCGATACCATAAGGAATGCCGCTGTCTTTGGCGTGCAGCTTCATCAGCCAGGATTGGCGAGCGAGCGCGTAAGGCAGCGGCCACTGCCGGAACTGAAGTAGCAGTAGCGTCAAGGCGCCGCCGAACAGCGAGGCATAGACCAGATAGTCCAACAGATGCCCAAAACCGAACCACAGCGCTGCGCCAGCCGCTATCTTCGCGTCTCCGCCGCCGACCCAGCCCATCGCAAAACATCCAAACGCAACCACGAGCACCGCCGCACCCGCACCGAGATGCGCGAGAATATCGTGCGTTCCCATGCCGCTCATCAGCGCGAGCGCCAGAAAACCGGCAGCCAACGCAATCGACACCCGGTTCGAAATCGTCATCGTGAAAAGGTCGGTTGCCGCGGCGAACGCCATCAAGGCCGGGAAAAGCAGAAGCCGCGCAATATCGAGAATCATTGGGTTACCGACCGGTATGGCTGACGCTGGTTCGCAGCATCGCCGAAGCCTAGGGGCGAGAAATGAACAATCTGAAAATGGAAGCAGGCAAGCGCAATTCGCGCTGCTCGATCGCCTAATACCGCGGCAGCCGGCCGTGCCTGAGCAGGGTAAATCTGGAATGAAGCCCTTGCTTAT
This sequence comes from Bradyrhizobium sp., assembly GCA_045811665.1. Classification (GTDB taxonomy): domain Bacteria; phylum Pseudomonadota; class Alphaproteobacteria; order Rhizobiales; family Xanthobacteraceae; genus Bradyrhizobium. Next base: position 4,281 of record JBJMTO010000069.1, on the reverse strand, counting down.
AATGCCGTGGCGGTGTGCGGCGTCTGCACGGAGAGCGCTCGATGCCCCAGGCGCTTCCGTTCACCGCTCCTTAAGCGCGTCGCGATAACCATAAACCATCTGATCAGATGAGGTGGACATGTCCAATCTGCCGCTCGAAATCGTCGAGATGTTCGGGCAGACCATCGCCAAAGTGGTCCCCATCACGATCGTGCTGGCGATTGTATTCTCGGTGTTGAGCTATTTCTGGGCCTGCAATCCCGGCGCGCCTTGGTGGCGCAAGCGCGAACTGGTCACCGACATCTGCTACTGGTTTTTCGTTCCCTTGTTCGCGCGGGTGCTGCGCATTGGCCTACTCGTGCTCAGCGCCGGCGTGGTGTTCAATATCCACGATGCCGATGCATTGATTGCGTTTTACGATAACGGCCACGGCCCGCTATCGGAACTGCCGCTGTGGGCGCAGGGTCTATTGTTCATAGCCTTAGCAGATTTCATGCTGTACTGGCTGCACCGCCTGTTTCACGGCGGCGGATTCTGGAAGTACCACGCGATCCATCATTCGTCGGAAGAACTGGACTGGATCTCGGCCGCGCGCTTCCATCCCGTCAACCTCTTTCTCGGCACCATCATGGTCGATGTCATATTGCTGACGGCGGGGATCTCGCCAAATGTCATGCTCTGGGTCGGGCCGTTTACCACATTCCACTCGGCATTCGTTCACGCCAATCTGAGCTGGGACCTCGGCCCGTTCAAATATGTGCTGGCAACGCCGATCTTCCATCGCTGGCATCACACCGCGTTGGAAGAGGGCGGGAACACCAACTTTGCCGGGACGTTTCCAATCTGGGATCTGTTGTTTGGGACGTTCCGGATGCCAGAAAACAGGCTGCCCGACGACTACGGCAAGGACGAACCCTCCATTCCGTCCGAAATTGCTGGACAGTTGGCCTACCCATTTCGGTAATTCAGTCAGGTTTTCATCGCTCAATTTGCAGTTCTTTCATGAATTGACGTCTAGATTCGGGGTTGGGCGCCGATTCTGCTGCGTATCGTTCCTCAACGCCCCGAGGTAGAGTATGTCCTTCAGTTCCCTGCGTCGGCGCGCGCGCGCGTCCTTCACATTGCGATCGCTCGCGATCGGCATCCTGTTATGGCCGGTCGCCGCTGCTGCCGGGCCTATGGCGGACACCATCGCGGTCAATGTCGATCAGGCGAAACTCGTCAAGCTGCCCACCCGGGTTTCGACAATCGTGGTCGGAAACCCGCTGATTGCAGATGTAACCCTGCAGACCGGCGGAATTCTTGTGGTGACCGGCAAAGGCTACGGTGCGACCAATTTCATCGCCATGGATCGCAGCGGGGAAGTCCTGGTGGACCGCGTCATTCAGGTCGAAGGCCCGACCGACCAGCTTGTCACAGTGTATCGCGGGGTAGATCGCGAATCCTATAGCTGCATGCCGACGTGCCAGCGCCGGATCACGCTCGGCGACGGCGAGAACTATTTCAAGTCCACCATGGATCAGGCGGGTTCTCTGAACAGCCAGGCTACCGGCAACGCCGCGGCCGCAGCCAAAACGAACTGACCTGCCTAGTGCTTGATTTCGTTGCGAGGTCGCGCCGGTGCGAGCGCCCCAGAACATCGTTAACCAAAGGTTAACATCGGGAACGCCGATAGAAAAAAGACCGCGCTGGCTGCACGGTCTCTTCTGTTTTTGGAAATTCTCAGGCCCCGCTCTCGCGAGCCGGACTGGATCACCTCGCTTAGCCGGCGGCGCGCAGATTGTCGGCCGAAGACTTGCCAGAGCGGCGATCCGCTACGATCTCGTAACTGATCTTCTGGCCTTCGCGCAGCGTTCCAAGCCCAGCGCGCTCTACGGCGCTGATGTGCACGAATACGTCGTTGCCACCGTCGTCGGGTTGAATGAAGCCGAAGCCCTTGGTTGCGTTAAACCACTTCACGGTTCCCATGCTCACGGGATAGTCCCTTCTAAAGATAGACATACTAGAAGCCTGCTTTCGGCAGGCTGGTGAAATCGAATTTTTGGAAGGGTCGTCAGCGTCTAAACCGGCTGCACCGGTGGATAGCTAATGTCGTCCAGCCGAAAATCGATTTACTTATATTATTCCAAAGCAAGCCCCAAAACAATCCTGTACGTGCGCGATTTTTGATCGGTCCGGTTGCAGGCAGGAGCGAGCGCGGCGCACCGGCGCGTGACGATGCCATCCGCGCGTGGGGTCAGCCGTTGCGACCGGCTTTGGATCACTTTTGGCCTGAAAAAAACCCGGACCAAACCGCAATTGAAAGCCTCCACACCGGGGTCGGTGCGGAGGCTCCAGTGCTCATCTGCGCCGGAATTGGCCGCGTGGTGGAGCCCCACGTGGAGCTCCGCCACCTGGTCGCTCGTCCTTGTGACGGAAGATGAGCCGGCCTTTTTCCAGGTCGTACGGCGACATTTCAATCGTGACCCGATCGCCTGCCAGCGTCTTGATGCGGTTCTTCTTCATCTTCCCCGCCGTGTAGGCGACGATTTCGTGTCCTGCATCGAGCTGCACGCGGTAGCGTGCGTCGGGGAGGATTTCTGTCACCAGTCCTTCGAACTGGATCAGCTCTTCCTTGGCCATGATTATCTCCAGATCGAGCGACGGCTAGCGTGGTCGTTGGGTGCGATTGGGTCGGGTATTCGGACGGCTTTCGCGATGCAGGAAGGCGACCCCCTGCACCCCTTCAGCCTTGCCACCACCGTGCGGTGGCGACGGACGTATCGGCTCATGCCGGTTAGCCTCGTGACGGTTGGTTTGCGGAGCGCCAACATTACCACCCGGACGTCGGCGACGGCGAGGCCCTTTCGCACCAGGTGCCGCTTCGTTCGCGCGAGTTCCGTGCAAGCGTGGCGCTGAACGTCCGCCGCGGTTTTGCGAGGGCGCCGGCGCGGTGTCGCGGTGACCCGGCGTGCGGCGGTCTTCCCGTGGCAGCGCGATGCGGATCAGCTTCTCGATGTCCCGCATATAGCCCATCTCCTCGCCCCCCGCGACCAGAGAGATCGCAATGCCTTCGGCGCCGGCCCGCGCGGTGCGGCCGATGCGGTGGACATAGGTCTCGGGTACGTTGGGCAGGTCGAAGTTCACCACGTGACTGATGCCGTCGACGTCAATGCCGCGCGCGGCGATGTCGGTGGCAACGAGCGTGCGGATTTCGCCGGAGCGGAACGCCGCGAGGACGCGCTCGCGATGATTTTGGGACTTGTTGCCGTGAATGGCGTCTGCCGTGATGCCGGCTCTGGCGAGGCCCTTCACCACCTTGTCCGCACCATGCTTGGTCCTGGTAAAGACCAGCGCGCGATCGACCGGCTCCTGCTGCAGGAGCTGCGCCAAAAAGGCCGGTTTCGCCGAGTGATCAAGCTGGATGATCCGCTGCGTGATGCGGTCGGCCGTCGAGGCGATCGGGGTAACGGCGACGCGGGCCGGATCGCGCAGCATCTGCTCGGCGAGTTCGGCGATATCCTTCGGCATCGTCGCCGAGAAGAACAGCGTCTGCCGCCTGACCGGCAATTTGGAAACGATCTTACGGATGTCGTTGATGAAGCCCATGTCGAGCATGCGGTCGGCCTCATCGAGAACGAGAAACTCGACCTGTCCGAGCTTCAGGCCATTGCTTTGCACCAGATCGAGCAAGCGGCCGGGCGTGGCGACCATCACTTCGACGCCCTGCATGATCGAGCGGACCTGACGGCCCATCGGCACGCCGCCGATCGCCAGCGCCGAAGTCAGGCGCATGTGGCGGCCGTAGGCATTGAAGCTCTCGAGGATTTGTCCCGACAATTCACGGGTCGGGCTGAGCACGAGTACTCGGCAGGCCTTGGGCTGCGGTCTCACGCGCTGCTCGAGGATCCTGTGCAAGATCGGTAGCGCGAAAGCTGCGGTCTTTCCGGTGCCGGTCTGGGCGATGCCGACAACGTCACGGCCAGCAAGCGCGAGGGGAATGGTTTGGGTTTGGATGGGTGTGGGCGTGAGGTAATTTTCTTCCTTGAGCGCACGCGAGATGGGATCGGCAAGGCCGAAATCCTGAAAGGAGGTCAAAAGGTGGGTTCTTTCCATTATAAAGTGCAGGCGCCCGGCGGTAGCCAGCCAGGAGCGCGCGAGGGTGTCAGAGACACCCGCGTGTTTGGGGCGTCGTTTCGGTTAGCTGAAGGGGCAAGCCAGAAACCGTTGGACGGGATCAGAACACGCGGCTCGCAATGACCCGGTGATTCCCTGGGTCGTGCCGGTCATATGGAACACGAACGCGGCTGTTTCAAGGTAAAT
>JBJMTO010000068.1:0-26747 GCA_045811665.1 Bradyrhizobium sp. | reverse complement strand
AACGGATCAGCGGCAGGTGCGCGTCGAACAGATCGTGCGCGGCATCGCGCTTGCCGGCTTTCGACAGTTTTACCACGTCGATCAGCAATTCTGGAAAGGCGTAACCGGTCATCGCGCCATCGGCGCCGCGCTCCATTTCGAAGTCGAGGAACAATCCGCCGTTGCCGGTCAGGATCGACAGCGGCCGCAGCGAACCGTCTTTCTGGAAATTGCGCAGAGCCGAGATCTTTTCCAGCCCGGGCCAGTCCTCATGCTTGAGCATCACGCAGGATGGATTATCCGTCACGATCTTGCGGATCACCGCCGGCGTCATGATGACCGTCAGCGTCAGCGGGTAATCCTGCAGCACCCACGGGATATCGTCGCCGATCGCTTCCACCGCCTGCTTGAAATAGCCGGTAATCTGCTCGTCGGTGCGCAAATGCGGCGGCGGCGCGATCATCACGCCGGCAGCGCCGGCATCCATCGATGCGCGCGCCAGCGAGCGCATCGTGGCGAATCCGGGCGCGGACACGCCGACGATGATCTGCATTTTCCCGGCACGCTTCACAAACCGCTTTGCCACCTGCTCTGCTTCGGAAGCTTCCAGCTTCGGCGCCTCGCCGAGAATGCCGAGCACGGTCACGCCATCGCACCCGACTTCGGCGTAAAAATCGGTTAGCCGGTCGATTGATTTCTCGTCGATACGGCCGTCGTCGTGAAACGGCGTCGGCGCAATGGCGAAAGTGCCTGCCGCGTGGTGGGTGAGTTTTGTCATTGTGCCTCTTTGCTTTCTTCCGATCGCTGCTAGAACCGCCGCGCGCCCATCTTGATCTCTTCCTCGGAAAAGAAGATCTCCTTGGCGTGTTCGACGATGTCCTCCGCCCTCCATCCGCTGTGCGGCGGCTTCCAGCCGGGCTTTTCCATCATCCGCATCTCGCGCACGCCGCGCGGACCGGAAACGCCGAGGACCTTGCCGGTTTGATCGCCCGATAAGTCGCTGACCATGTACAAAACGGCCGGTGCGATTCCGTCTGGTCCCAGCGCCATGCCCGGATTTTCGATGTAACGCGGCAGATCGGCGGTCATGCGGGTCAGCGCGCCCGGGGCAAGCGTCCATATCCGAATGTTGTATTTACGGCCTTCGATCGCCAGCACGTTCGACAGGCCCCAGATCCCGCCCTTGGCCGCGCCGTAGTTGCTTTGGCCGAAATTGCCGATCAGGCCCGAGGTCGAGGAGGTATTGACGATGACGCCGCCGCCGTTCTCGCGCATCCATCGAAATACCGGCTGGCTGACGCAGAACGTGCCCTTCAGATGCACCTTCAGAACCTTGTCCCACGCCGCTTCGGTGGCCTTGGCAAAGGTCTGGTCAAGCAGGATTCCTGCATTGTTGACGAGGATATCGACTCGGCCGAAATTCTTGATGGCGTCGTCGAATACCGATTGTCCGCCTGCCATGGTCGAGATATCGGCGCCATTGGCGACGGCGCGGCCGCCCCCCGCCTTGATCGAGTCGACCACCTTTTGCGCCATCGAAACGTCGGCGCCACTACCGTCCCGCGGGCCTCCGAGATCGTTGACGACGACGGCGGCGCCCTCGCGCGCGAACAACTTGGCATAGGCTTCGCCCAGTCCGCCACCCGCGCCGGTGATCAACGCTACCTTGCCGTCCAGCAATCCCATCGCCTTTTTCTCCTCTTCATTTCTACTCAGGCCAGCACGGTCTTTCCGCTTTTGATGACGGAGACATTGCGCGCTCTGACCTTTGCTTCGAATGAAATCACATTGCCATCCTTCCAAAGGTCCATGGTCACTGTCTCGCCGGGATAAACCGGTGAGGAGAACCGCGCGACGTGCTGCCTGAAAGCGGAAGCATCGTAGTCGGCGTAGGTCTGCAAGATACCGCGACAGGTGATGCCATACGTGCACATCCCGTGCAGGATCGGCCTCGGAAAGCCGGCGCGCTTGGCGAACTCGGGATCGGAGTGCAGCGGATTGCGATCGCCGCACAAACGATAGACCAGCGCCTGATCGGGGCGCGTGGTGATCTCGATGGTCTTGTCGGGGGCGCGGGTCGGGACCTTGTGCGGTTCGGGCTGGCCTTCCGTCGGCCCGCCGAAACCGCCGTCTCCGCGCGCGAAGCGGGAAGCGACGAGCGTTGCGAGTTCCTCACCTTTTTCGTTCTTGAGCACGGTCTTGTGCCGGATCACCGCGCCCTTGTCCTGGCCCTTGTCGAAAACGTCGAGAACGGTGGAGTCAGCGGTAATATGCGCCGCTACGGCCAGAGGCCTGTGAAAGGTGATGTCCCGCTCGCCATCCACCACCATCACGCGATTGAGATTCATTTCGCCCGGTCCAGCTCCCCAGGCGGCGACGGAAGCGAAGGTGGGGACCACCTTGAGCGGCCGCTCGGTAGCCGTCGCCTCGTTGACGAAGGCAAGCTCCTTCTCGCCCATCGGATCGGCCCCCATTCCGATGCCGCAGGCGTACAGCATCACTTCGCGGTCGGAATAGGCGTACTTCTGGCCCAGGTTCCTCAACGCCATCAGCTCATCGTACTTGATCGGCATTGTAATTTTCTCTCCCCCAAATGACTTCTGTTTCGTCTGACCGGCGAATGCGGGTCCATTCTCACTGGCGCCTGCCAGGTCGCGCGCTTTCATGGCTGCCCGTTCTTGCCTGATAAGCTTCGCCCGCTGCTCACCCGACCGGCGTGAAGAACGGCAGTGGAGCGGTGCCGGTCGGCTTGAACACCACCTTGACCTTCTGTCCGATCTTCAGCTTGGTCATGTCGCAATCGACGAAATTTGTGAGCAATGACGGACCTTCCTTCAGGGTCACGTAGCCGATCGCATATGGCCCATCAGCGGATTTCCGCATCAGGCTCAGCGTATAGATCTCGCCCTCGCCTGAGCTTTCCTCCCAGACCGTGCTGTCGGAAAAGCAGAACGGGCATAGTGAGCGCGGAAAGTAATGCGGTTCGCCGCAAGCGGTGCAGCGTTTGAACAGGAGCTTGCCTTGCTTGGCTTGCTCCCAAAAATGAGATGTTTCCGGGTTACCCTGCGGGTCCGGATATTTCGCCTTGTTGTCCATCATACGCGCTCCAGAATGCAGGTCGATGCCGCGTGTCTTACCCCGAGCAGCCCGCCGGTGCCGTGAGCGATCGCGAGATCGCAGTTCGCAACCTGCACTTTGGGATGCGCTTCGCCGCGAAGCTGCCGTACCGCTTCGATGATCTTGGTCATGCCGCCGCGATTGACCGGATGATTGCTGCACAAGCCGCCGCCATCGGTGTTGAATGGCAGCTTGCCGACCCCGGAAATCAGGTTGCCATCGGCGACGAACTTGCCGCCCTCGCCCTTCTTGCAAAATCCGATATCCTCGAGTTGCATCAGCACGGTGATGGTGAAGCTGTCGTAGATTGAGGCGTATTTGATGTCCTTTGGCGTCACGCCCGCTTCCTCGAATGCGCGGGGACCCGACCAGACGCCCGCCGAATAGGTCAGGTCGAGATCTTTGCCTCCACGCGGCCCCTTGATGGCCTCGCCGTGCCCTATCATCCGCACCAGCGGTCTCTTGAGACTGCGCGCGATCGCCTCGGTGGTGACGATCAATGCGCCGCCGCCGTCGGTGACGACGCAGCAATCCATCCGGTGCAGCGGATCGGAAATCATCGGCGAGTTGAGGACGTCATCGACGGTGACGACATCGCGCAGCATCGCGTGAGGATTGTGTTGCGCGTGATGCGAGGCCGCGACCTTGATCCAGGCGAGCTGTTCGCTGGTGGTGCCATACTCATGCATGTGGCGCATGGCGCACATGCCGTAAATGTTGTGCGTGGTGGCGCCGTATGCGGCCTCAAAATCGAGCTCGGCGCCAGTAGCACGCGGAGGCATCGCGCCAGTGCGCGGCTTGCCGGCGAGCGTGATCAGGGCGATGCTGCATTTGCCGGCCGCGATCGCCTCGGCTGCATGGCCCAGATGCACCAGGTACGAGCAGCCGCCGGTGTCGGTGGAATCGAAGTGGCGGACTTTCAGACCGAGGTAATCGGTCATCGCCATGACCCCGCCGGGTGCGTCACCAGCGCAGAAATAGCCGTCGACATCTGCCTTGGTCAGGCCCGCGTCCGCTAACGCACCTTTGGCGACTTCCGCATGGAGCTGCGCGGTGGATTTTTCCGGTGCATGCCGGGTCGGATGCTCATAGATCCCGGCGAGGTAGGCCTTGCCCTTGATGCTCAAATCGCTCTCCGCTGGCGTTTCTTATCCCCAATGTTTTCTCGCCTTTCGGGCCTGCCTTGGCAAGCGTCCAGGACCCGAAATCGCAAGCAGCCATCCCGTGCCACGGAATGCGAGCTGCCGTGGCTGGCCAAGCCGCCGAGGCCCCTCTCGCCCTGGAACGTGGGGACCCATGGCGCCGTGTCGCTGGTTTTGGGAGATGCTGTTCGACGACTTCCTCGCAAACTACGCCCTGTGGTTATGGGTCCCGCATCGCGCTTCGCTTGTGCGGGACGACGGCGGTGGGTTTGGTCGTCATTGCGAGCGAAGCGAAGCAATCCATGGCGCATCCGCGACGAAGCTGGATTGCTTCGCTGCGCTCGCAATGACGGCAAATGGTCCCGCGTGTTCCGCTCCTGTGCGCAGACGTGGTGCGTTAGCCATCGGTCGTCCCCGCGGACCCATACGCCGTGTCGCTTGTGTTGAGAGATGCTGTTCGATGATCTCCTGACAAATTACGCCCTGTGGTTATGGGTCCCGCATCGCGCTTCGCTTGTGCGGGACGACGGCGGTGGATTTGGTCGTCATTGCGAGCGAAGCGAAGCAATCCATGGCACACCCGCAACGAAGATGGATTGCTTCGCTGCGCTCGCAATGACGGTTGTGGCGACTGCAGGACAATACCCGCCGGTGTCATTCCCCGATGTGCAATTGCATATCGTGGATGCGCCGCTTGGCGCAGGCCCGGAATCCATAACCACGGACGGGGGTTATGGATTCCGGGCTCGATGCTGCGCATCGCCCCGGAATGACGGGTAGAGATGGATTGGTTGCGCCGCAATCCGGCCCGCGCCAACTGATCATTCGCAATCGGCGCGGGAGAACGCGGTGGTTAGTTAACCAGCCCGCATTTACCAGTAACGCCGGCGGTGCCAGTAGCGGCGACGCCATCCATAGTGACGTCGGCGCCAGCCCCAGTGCCGACGGCGCCAACCATAGTGGCGACGGCGCCAGCCATAATGACGTCGACGCCAACCCCAGTGATGGCCACGGCCCCAATGGCCGCGCCCGTGTCCGCGACCGTGTCCGTGTCCGCGTACCTGTTCAGGCGTGAGCTGCTCGACCTCTGCCTCTGACGTCACCGCCGGATGAACATCCTTGTCCGAGGGCAGCGGTCCATCCGGCACAAGCGGATGAAGCGAGAGTGGCGCGGCTCGCGCGCTCGCAGCGAGCGCGGCCGCACCGGCGGCAAATCCAAAAGCGACTTTCAAAAAATGACGGCGTTCCATGACATCTCCCTAAGTCTCAAATCGAGCGATGTGATGCCGGCAAATTTTGAATGTGCCGAGATGAATGGCTGCTGAATTGCGTCTTCAGGTGCCTCCTGTCGATGTCTCCCGCTGGCGCGCAGTCGCGCCATGACGCGGAGGCGCATGGCGACCGGAGTCACTGTCGACGAACACAACAACCAGAGGCCTTAACGAAAGAACACGGCGTATGTTCCAGCTCTCGTGCTGCCTTTGACCATCACCGAAGAACGCAGCTAGTAGGCGGAGATCGGCGCTCCCAGGGATAACAACGGCTCACGCTGCCGCGAACTCCTCCGCCAGCACCAGCACTTCGCGCGTGCGCTTCACCTGCGGCCAGCAGCGGTCAAACTCGGCAACCAATGGCGTGAGCGCGTCGCCGCTGGTGGCGCGATCCAGCGCGGCCCTGTCGGTGAATTCGTACATCGCCTCATGCTGGGACGGATCGTTGGCGCTCCAGAACCGCCATGCCTTGTTTACGCCAAATGCTTTTGCCGCATCGGGCAGATGCTCGCGGCTGTACCACTCATCGAAAGCCGAGCGCTGGGCGGGGTCAGGGACGGTGGAGCGGACGACGAAATAGGCCAATGGCATCGGTGTTCTCCCGGTGAAATAGGTGTCTTCTTCAATTGGGCGCGAGACTGAAAGGCTTGAGCCCGCGTCTCGAGAATATAAGGGAATGGCCGGATAGGCGATTGACCTTCTGAGGTGTGGCGCGCTGTCGGAGGCGCTCGCGTTGTCAATTTGAGATGGGCCATTGCGCACAAGCATGAGTTGCGCGGTCCCGTTCTGGCAACGGATTAAGAAACTCCCCCAAGTCCACACATTGTCCGCATCTTCGGGCGGGCGGCGAAGCTTTCCTTTGCGCCGACGTCCCCGTCATGACGATGCGGAGACACTTGGTATCTCCACGAGCAAATCAGTATTCGCACGAGCGACACATCAGAACTGTTTCCGCAAAACGTGGCCTCTCCGCCACAGCCAACCGAAACCAGCGCAATGTCATCCGATCAGACGATGGTCTGTCGAGCGGGAGTCGCTCTTTTATTACGGACGAAACGCAAATTGGTTTTGCGGCCTCCGTACGGGACATCATCGGGATTCAAATGAAAAACATCATTGTCGCCGCCGTTCTCGCCGGCCTCAGCTCCACGACGACACTCGCCGCCGATCTCGGCGCGCGCGCTCCGTACGCCAAGGCACCGGCGATGGTGGATCACCTCTACAATTGGACCGGCCTCTACATGGGCGCTCACGCCGGTTATGGTTTCATGAAGAGCACGGACGCCATCTCCGGGGCTAATGCAGCCGGCACCGCTTTTCTCGTATCAGCAGGGATCCCCACCTCAATCCCGCTCGATCCGAGTGGGTTCCTCGTCGGCGGACAGTTTGGTTACAATTGGCAGGTATCGTCAGCCTGGGTTCTCGGGTTCGAAGCGGACATGTCTTGGACCGATATGAGGAAGACGGTTGCGGAGCGGGCAACGAACGAGGTCAGCCGCATAATGACAGCAAGGGAAAAGCTTGACTCGTTTGGTACGGTCCGCGCGCGACTCGGTTTCATTCCTGTGGATCGTCTGCTGGTCTATGGGACCGGAGGGCTTGCGTACGGACATGCCCGCCTCTCAACCGCGCTGACGCTGGTAAATGACGGGACAACTGTTTGCGCCGGCAACAACTGCCAAGCTGGGGCGACCTCCGACACTAAGGTAGGCTGGACGATCGGCGCTGGAACTGAATGGGCTTTCACGAACAACTGGAGCCTCAAAGCCGAGTACTTGTATTACGACCTGGGAAACCTTTCGCATACAATGACCGATCCAAGCTTTCCGTCGATTTTCAACGCGGCAGTTCAACTGAAGGGGAACATCGTCCGCGCAGGCGTGAACTATCGCTTCTGATCGCCGCGTTCTCTCCGAGCATTCGAAAAGCCCGGCCTCGCGCCGGGCTTTTTCTTTAAGCGGTGGTGCGGGAGTGGATCACGCAAATAGCGACCGTGAATGAAGCGTGTCCCCTCTGCCACACCCACAATCGAAATGACGAGAACAGCACAATGTCATCCGATGGCACGATGGTCTGCGGACCGGGAGTCACTCTTCTATAACAGATGAAACGCAATCTGGTTTTGCGTCGGCGCGCTCTGGAAGAAGAGCGCCGGGTTCTCAACCGTCAACCGAACGCCGCAAGGATCATCGGGATCACATGAAAAAGATCATCGTAGCAACCGTCCTCGCCACCCTCAGCTCCACCGCCGCGCTTGCCGCCGACCTCGGCGCGCGCGCTCCGTACGCCAAGGCACCGGCCATGATGGCTGCCGTCGGCAACTGGTCGGGCCTCTCTATCGGCGCAGATGCTGGATACGCCTTCACGGGATCTTCCTCTGGCGTTTTTACAAACTCGATAGGGCAGAGTCGTTTGCCGTACGACGCAAACCTGACAGGGGGACTGGGCGGCGGCTTCGTAGGGTACAATTATCAGATGCAGCAATTCGTGATCGGTGTTGAAGCCGATTGGCAAGCAGCAAGCATTCGTGGATCAAGCGCGCCGGGTTTTGCGACCAGTGCCGCGGGCATAGTTGATGGACCTTACTTAGAAACATCGAAAGTGAAGGATTACGGCTCGCTCCGCGGCCGATTGGGCATGGCGTTTGACCGCGTACTTGTTTTTGGAACGGCAGGTTGGGCCTGGGGAAATTTTTCGACGACGTACAGCCTTGAAGGCCGGCCGTTCTTCACCAACGATCGCCGCGCAACGGACGGCTGGTCCGCCGGTGGTGGTCTGGAGTATGCTTTCACCAACAACTTCCTGGGCCGGATCGAATATCGACATACCGATCTTGGAACGGTTGGGTTCAGGAATGTATCGGTCAATACCGGCGACCTGGGTAATCACGTCAAGCTAGACGATATCCGCCTCGGTCTTGCGTACAAGTTCTGATGCTGGTCGTCGGTTTGTAAACTCAAAGCCCGGCCTCGCGCCGGGCTTTTTGTTGAGCGGTAGTGCGGGAGTGGATCACGCAGGTAGCGACCGTGAATGAAACGTGTCCTCATCGCCACACCCTCGATCGAAATCACGAGATCAGCGCAATGTCATCCGATCGCACGATGGTCTGCGGACCGAGAGTCGCTCTTTTGTAACGGACGAAACGCAATCTGGTTTTGCGTCGGCGCGCTCTGGAAGCAGAGCGCCGGGTTTCATCCGTCAGAACCGAACGCCGCAAGGGATCATCGGGATTCACATGAAAAAGATCATCGTCGCAACTGTTCTCGCCGCCGTCGGCTCCACTGCCGCCCTTGCCGCCGATCTTGGCGCGCGCGCACCGTACGCCAAGGCACCCGCGATGGTCGCCGTCGGCAACTGGAGCGGGTTTTATATCGGTGCCAACGTTGGCTATGGATGGGGCAGCGGACATACTGAGATCGTCGGATTGCCTGATCCGGAGTTCGGCTTGCCGAGGACCGCCTTGGACACCAACCCCAAAGGGGTCATCGGCGGCGCGCAGATCGGATACAACTGGCAGGTCGGCTCGCTCGTCACCGGGCTTGAAGCTGACATCCAGGGCTCCGGCATCAAGGGTTCGACTTCCAGGACAGTTTCCATAGGTGGTGGCCCGGCCACGTTGACGGCTAGCGAGAAGCTAAATTGGTTTGGAACCGTGCGCGGGCGTCTGGGATTTGCCGCCACACCGGACCTGCTACTTTATGGCACCGGCGGTCTTGCATACGGCGAATTCGAGAACTCCGGCAGCATAAATTTTCCAAACATACAGTACCCCGCGACGGCCGGTTCTACAAAGGTTGGCTGGACTGTCGGAGCCGGCGCCGAGTGGATGCTTGCACGCACCTGGTCCGTCAAGGCTGAATATCTCTACATGGATCTGGGCAGCGCTTCGGCCATCGGGCGTTCACCTCTCAACCGATCATTCCAAAGCCAGTCCACTTGGCATCATCAGGACCACATCGTCCGCGCCGGCGTGAACTATCACTTCTGATCGCGTTACCGCCACGAATTCAAAGCCCGGCCTCGCGCCGGGCTTTTTGTTGAGCGGTAGTGCGGGAGTGGATCACGCAAGTAGCGACCGTGAATGAAACGTGTCCTCATCGCCACACCCTCGATCGAAATCACGAGATCAGCGCAATGTCATCCGATCGCACGATGGTCTGCGGACCGGGAGTCGCTCTTTTATAACGGACGAAACGCAATCTGGTTTTGCGCCGGCGCGCTCTGGAAGCAGAGCGCCGGGTTCTCAACCGTCAACCGAACGCTCCAAGGGATCATCGGGATCACATGAAAAAGATCATCGTAGCAACCGTTCTCGCTGCCATCGGCTCCACTGCAACGCTTGCTGCCGATCTCGGCGCGCGGGCACCTTACACCAAGGCCCCGACGATGATGGCGTCGGTGAGCAGTTGGACGGGTTGGTATGCTGGTTTGAACGCCGGCTGGGCTGGCGGCGGCGATGGCGTTAGCACCATCGGAACGGTGTCGCCCGCCAGTACGGCCATCCCGCTCAATGCCGTGCAGATGGCCGCTGGTGCAACAACCTCGTTGCGGGGATCGGACGTCTTTGTTGGCGGCGGTCAGTTCGGATACAACTATCAATTCTCGCCATTATTTGTGGCCGGGATTGAGGCGGACATTCAAGGTCTTTCCCGATCGCGCAGAAGCGGCTCCAACTCTGTATCCTTTCAAGGAGCGGGGCCCCCCGGTGCAAGCGTTGGCTTCGCAACTAATGTCGTCCATACCCTCGAACCCTCGTTTCTTGGAACGGTCAGAGGTCGCCTCGGTGTCACCCTCAATCCCAGCCTTCTGCTATACGCAACCGGTGGCTTGGCCTACGGTGGAGTAAAATCCAGGACGGCGATATCTCAGTCAGGCATCAACGCCATTGGCACTGACCAGCCTCCCTTCACCATAACTCCCGCATCGGGGGCGTTTTCTGGTGTCCGTGTCGGATATGCCGCTGGAGCAGGTGGAGAGTGGATGTTCGCCTCGAACTGGAGCGCCAAGCTCGAGTATCTTTACTATGATCTGGGTTCGGCGACCTATTCGACTGGCAGCCTCGTCAGCAGCGATTTTCAGCCTACGAACTACCAAGGGGCCGGCTTCGGCGCGGTCAATACGACTGCAAAGGTGCGCTTCAACGACCACATCGTCCGCGCCGGCGTGAACTATCACTTCTGACCGCCGCGTTCTCGCGCCACCAATTCAAAGCCCGGCCTCGCGCCGGGCTTTTTGTTGGTGTGGTCAGGAGTGACGGCGCGCCCCGGATGGCAATACTTGACGCATACACGAGCGTAGCCCGGATGAGCGAAGCGAGATCCGGGGCAACAACTGCGATTGCTCCCGGATGTCGCTTCGCTCATCCGGGCTACGGCAGGGGCCGCCCTCACAATGGCAGGTTGTCGTGCTTTTTCGCGGGCATCTCGACCTGCTTGTTCCGCAGCATCGCCAGCGCGCGAGCGATCCGCCGGCGGGTCGAGTGCGGCATGATCACGTCGTCGATATAGCCGCGCTCGGCGGCGATGAACGGCGAGAGAAAGCGGTCCTCATACTCCCTGGTGCGCTTTGCGATCGCGTCGGTATCGCCGATGTCGGAGCGGAAGATGATCTCGACCGCCCCCTTAGCGCCCATCACGGCGATCTGCGCCGTCGGCCAGGCATAGTTCATGTCGGCGCCAATTTCCTTTGACGCCATCACGTCGAATGCACCGCCATAGGCTTTGCGCGTGATCACGGTCACCAGCGGCACCGTGCATTGCGAATAAGCGAACAGGAGTTTGGCGCCGTGTTTGATCAACCCGCCATATTCCTGGGCGGTGCCCGGCAAGAAACCCGGGACGTCGACAAAGGTGACGATCGGGATGTTGAAAGCATCACAAAACCGGACGAACCGCGCGGCCTTGCGCGAAGCATCGCTATCGAGCACGCCCGCCAGCACCATCGGCTGGTTGGCGACAAAACCGACCGTGCGCCCGGCGATACGGCCAAACCCGGTGATGATGTTCTTGGCGAAGGCTTCGGAAATTTCGAAGAAGTCGCCCTCATCCACGACCTTCAGGATCAATTCCTTCATATCGTAGGGCTTGTTCGGATTGTCGGGGATCAGCGTGTCGAGCGACATGTCGAGGCGGCCAATGTCGTCGAAGCTAGGCCACTCCGGCACTCCATCGGTGTTGTTGGCGGGAAGGAAGTCGATCAGGCGGCGCATCTGCAACAGCGTCTCGACGTCGTTTTCAAATGCACCGTCGGCGATCGAGGAGCGCGTGGCATGCACCGACGCGCCGCCGAGTTCCTCTGCGGTGACGACCTCGTTGGTGACGGTCTTCACCACGTCGGGGCCGGTGACGAACATGTAGCTGGTGTTCTTCACCATGAAGATGAAATCGGTCATGGCGGGCGAGTAAACATCGCCGCCGGCGCACGGACCCATGATGACGGAGATTTGCGGAATCACGCCGGAGGCGATGACGTTGCGGCGGAATACGTAGGAGTAGCCCGCCAGAGCCGCGACGCCTTCCTGGATACGCGCGCCGCCGGCGTCGTAGAGCCCGATGATGGGCGCCCTCGCCTTCATCGCCATGTCCTGTATCTTGACGATTTTCTGCGCGTGGGTCTCCGAAAGCGAGCCTCCGAACACGGTAAAGTCCTTAGCGAACACAAACGTCTTGCGGCCGTTGACGGTGCCCCAGCCCGTGACCACGCCGTCGCCCGGCACCTTGGTCTTTTCCATGCCGAATTCGGTCGAGCGGTGCTCGACGAACATGTCGAACTCCTCGAACGAGCCCTTGTCGAGCAGAAGCTCGATCCGCTCGCGCGCCGTCAGCTTGCCGCGGGCATGCTGCGCCTCGATGCGCTTCAAGCCGCCCCCGACCCTCGCCCCGGCGCGCCGTTCTTCAAGGGTTTCCAGGATGTCCTTCATCGATGCCCGCCCCGTTGTCCTACAGCAATTTTCGTTGGCTTTTAACACGGCATTTTGCCCGCTGGAAACGCGTTCAAGCCAATGGGCATCCCAATCGGCGGCCCCTATAGTGGCTGAAACGGAGTCGAAGCATGGGTAATGACGCAGGCACACAAGCGCAGGGCGCGGTCACGGGCGGATTGCGAATCCTGCTCCGGCTGGAAGGACTGGCGCTGTTTGCGGCCATGATCTGGCTCCTGTTCCTGTCGCCGGACCTCAGCTTCGCGGCCTATCTGGCAGGCGCGCGGCCCGGCGCGATCGTCTATAACGCCGCCCACAGCACCATCGGGCCGGTGGCGCTCGCCGTCGCTGGCTTTGGCATGAACTGGCCGCTTGCGATGTGGATCGCGATCACCTGGCTCGCCCATATCGGCATGGATCGCATGGTCGGCTACGGCCTGAAATACGGCGCTGGGTTCGGCTTCACCCATCTCGGCGGCATCGGAGGGGCGGCAAAGGCCAAGGCCGGCTAAAAGGCTGCGGAGCGCAGCTTCGTGGGACGGGTTAGGCGAAGCCGTAACCCGCCTTTCGCTAACGGTGGATTACGCTGCGCTAGTCCACCCTACGAAGTTTCTACGACGATTCGTCACTGGCATGAATGCTAGCGAATTCTTCCCGACAGCCGGAGCACGAACACCAGCACTTCCGCGACGGCCTTGTAGAGCTCGGCTGGAATCTCGTCGCCAAGTTCGACCTTGGAGAGCGCGCCCGCCAGCACCTCGTTCTCCTCGATCGGGATATCGTGAGCCTTGGCGACTTCGACAATTTTCGCGCCAATGGTTCCCTTGCCCTTTGCGACAACGCGGGGCGCGCCCTTTTTGTCATAGTGCAGCGCGACCGCGAGCTTGTTTCGTATCTCCACGCTCATAAGGCACGATCCACAAAATGCCCTGCCCGCGCTGGTGATTGCGCGGGCGGCACGCCATCGCGAATGACGATTTCGCCGGGCAGCAACTCGGCCCTGCCGAGCGCCTGGCTGAGCTGCGCAGCACCGGCGCGCAATTGTGCCGCCGTGGCCGGTCGCTCCGCCCAGAGACGAACCGATGTGCGCTCTCCGTTGAGCGATACCAGCGCATGAACCGGGCCTGCGGGTTCGACGTCGAGCGAGAAACGTGCCCGCCACACCCGTGTTGCCGCTTCAACGTCAGCACCGCCATCGCGCGATATCTCGAACTGCGCCATCGCCGTTCCCTGCGCGGTCGCAAACGGAATCTCGAAATTCCAACGCGGCGCCACCGGATCCGTACGCAGACCCGGGCTATCCGCCCGATCCGGCAACGATGCTACCTGCAACAAGGTTTGGCGCGCGATGGCTGCCTCAGTGTCTCCCAGAAGGCGATGCGCTGACGTCGCAAGCGGCGCCTCGAAATCGATCGACGGCGCCGCGACCGCTTGGGCTGACGGCAGCGCGCCGCGAAATGGCGGAGGCGGCGTGTTGGTGCGTAGGCTCACGTTCTCGCCTTGCGCATTTTGCAAGCTCAAAGCAGATGACTTGCCGATAACGCTCTCCATTGGCGACAGCATCTCGGCCAGCAGCTTCAGTGCAGCCTCCGAGGGCGGCGCGCCTGGGCCTGCTTTGGCAGGCGTACCCGCAAGCACGATGTTGGGGGTGCTGTCCGTGTGCAGCGCCTCATCTTCGACCGGCACGGACGCTCGCGGCAACCGAAGAGCCTGCAGCAAAACCTGCGGCGGAATCGATGGCACAAGCGAAGGGGCGGTGGGCGCTAGCGGCACCGGCGCCACGGATAGATTGCTCACGGCAGGACTGGCGGGCTGCTGTGGGATCGTGCCGGACTGGATTGACGATGCAGCCGCCCCGGCCAAACCGGCCGTCGTGGCCAGCGTCTGCCGAAGCACGATCAATGCGGCCTTGAGATCGGGTACACCCGAGCCCGGCGAAACCGAACCGGATGCCAATGACGCTTCGAGAAATATCCCGGACCTCTCGAACGCGTTTTTGACATCGCTTCCGGTCAGCGCGGGATCGAAGCTGGTCCGCTGTGCCAGCACTTGCATCACCGCCTGCTGCAACTTTGCCGGCAAGCTGCTCGACCCGACAGCGGCCGACAGATTGGCAAACAACGGCGAGAGGCTTTCCTGCTGGCCGGCGGCGCTCCGGGCCGCCGCCGATACCGCCGCGCGTTCCAGTGGGGTCAA
This sequence comes from Bradyrhizobium sp., assembly GCA_045811665.1. GTDB lineage: Bacteria > Pseudomonadota > Alphaproteobacteria > Rhizobiales > Xanthobacteraceae > Bradyrhizobium. The sequence goes on along the minus strand of JBJMTO010000068.1, from coordinate 12,123 downwards.
GGTGTTTAACGACGGCGCCGCGAGCGGGAGGGGTTTTCCCGGCTGATCGATGTCGGGCGCAAGTGACACAGCGTGGGTGACTGGGATATTCGGCAGCCCCTGCGCCACGACGGCGAGCCTGATCCCGCTTTCCGTCTGCGAGACCGCAAGCTGCAGCGGCTGGCCCGCGACAAGCGGCACTTCCGTGAGCACATCGATCAGAACGTTCGAGATCGCGATCCGCACCGAGTTGTCGGACAGCACCTTGACAACCTGGGCGTTGACCACGCTTCCGGGCTCAAGAACGAGATCCGGCGCCGCACTCTGGGCTGCGGTCGTCGGAAGTATCGGGATGATGGAAATCGGCATCGGCTACGAACTCGCTGGACCGTCGAGGCTAGACCAGCGGCGTAAACCTCTCGTTAACCGGAGCGCGGCAGCTGAACCCGCGCGTTGCGCCAGCCGTCGAATGGTGCTTCGGATTACTCGAACCCGCGCATGATCTTATCGGAAAGCGCTCAGACTTTAGCGCATCATGCGCCCGGGTTCATCGCTTTCACGATTGTCGCGGCGGCCTTGAAATCGACCAGCCGAGCCGCGCGCCGCATCGCGACCTCTTCGTCTATGCCCCACTTCTCGATGTTCCAGTCCTCGTCCACGTGCGCGGCAGCCCAGACCTGATCCTGATCCAACACCCGCCGTAGCAGCGCCAAGGCGAGCAGGGCCGAGCCGGTCAAGCTCGTGATCACGTGCAGCGCGGCGATCGACCAGGGGTCCCGGGGCAACGCCGCGCGCGCGGCGGCGACAGCCGAGTCGGGCTGCCGAACGTGCACAATGCCTTCCGTCAGAATGAAGTGAGCGCCGAGTGCATCGGCCGCCCAGAACACCAGCGGATCCCAATGCTCGGCCTCGCGCGCAACCAGTGCCTCAGGATGGCCGGCGCGGTAGAATACCAGGTCGGTCTCGAAGTATTTGGCAACGTCTTCCGTGACGGCATCGACTCGATCGATCACGCCATCGACCACGCTGTTGGCAAAGCGCGTCAACGGCATGCTGAGCGGGTCGATGAACTCTTGCTGCGTATTCCACTCTGCAACGATCGCATCGGCGATTTCTCGCGCGGGCACCACCACCTGCCGGCCCGAAGGCGTACGGATCGGCTTGTCGTCAAGCGCAATGACAAATCCGCCGGGCGCTTCGAGCACACCGGCCTTGGCATAAAACCGCTTGCGGCGCGGAGCGCGCACTCCGCGGCGCACCAGTTCCTGCGGATCGAGCGGCGATGTGGCGGCGGCTTCGTCAAATAGTTCGCGCATGCTTATTCAGGCCTGTGTCTCTGCGACTTGCTGCAACGAAACTAACTTAGGCATCGTCGCAAATAAAGCTGAGCAGCTATCCAGCGCTGTTTCCGGGCGCTGAGGGTGCAACTCGCCAGCCTCGATGTTGAGACCGGCAAGGAGAGCGCGACGGTCCCTCAATTGGCGCAAGAGCGCGAATAGGCCGCCCGCTCGTTTGGGCCGAGGCCGCTCGCTGCCGCGTCGTCCAGACACCTGGTGATCCGGTCGCTGAAGGAACGACGCGGCGCAGGCGCGTAGCTCCGCGGCGGTAACGCGTCCATCTGCGGCACTACCGGTACCTCGATCTTCGGAGGCGGCGGCGGCGCCGGTATCGGCGGATTGAACGGCGAGCTACCAGGCGGAATGATCTGCGCCGAGGCGCCGCTTGCGAGCATCGCAACGGCTGTCGCCGCGCACAGGATGATTGAAGCGTGTCTCATGGACGATATGTCGTGATCGCCCCGGCAAACCGCAATAACTATTCCTCGGGCGCGTTCTCGATCGGATCGAACCTGTCGGCTTCCAACCCCAGCAGGTTCCACGACTGCAGCATGTGCGGCGGCAGCGGTGCGGTCGCATCGATGTACCCGCCGCGCGGGTGCGGTATGACGATCCGGCGGGCCAACAGATGCAGCCGCTTCTGCAATCCCCCGGGCAGCTCCCAGTTTTCCTTGTTGAAGTATTTGGGATCGCCGACGATGGCGTGACCGATATGCGCCATGTGCGCGCGCAACTGGTGTGTCCGTCCCGTGACCGGTTTCAGCGATACCCACGCCAGCTTCTGGGCCGATGTCTCCACCACGGCGTAATAAGTCACCGCATGGCTGGCGCCCTCGTCGCCGTGCGCGGCAATCCGCATGATGGTGTCGTCCTCGCTCTCTTCCTTGGCGAGATAGGTCGAGATGCGTCCCTGCTTCGGTTTAGGCACGCCGGCCACCAGCGCCCAGTAGATCTTGCGCGCGGATCGGTGGCGGAACGAGCCGGTCAGAGCGGTGGCCGCGAAACGTGTTTTCGCCACGAGCAGGCAGCCCGCCGTTTCCTTGTCGAGCCGATGCACCAGTCGAGGCTTCTGGCCTTTTGCGTCTCGCATCACTTCCAGCATCTGGTCGACGTGGCGTGTGGTGCCGGAACCACCCTGAACGGCCAGCCCGGCCGGCTTGTTCAGCACCAAGACATCGGCGTCCTCGTACAGGATCATGTCCTTGAGCGCGTGGAGCGTCTTGGTGGCCGCTTCCGAGAGGTGTCCGGGGAGCTTGGGCGCATCCAGCCGAAGCGGCGGAATGCGAACGCTCTGGCCTTCTTCAAGCCGGTCCTTGCTGTCGGCGCGCTTGCCGTTGACGCGCAGCTCGCCTTTGCGGACGATGCGCTGGATGTGGGAGAACGACAAACCCGGAAATCGCGCTTCGAGAAAGCGGTCGACCCGCATGTTGGTCTCGTCCGCGGTGACCACGACGGTCTGAACTTTGGTCGGCAGCGGCGGCGGCTCGACAACAACTTTTACAGGTTCGGGGGCGACAGGCTGCGGCTTGGCGGCGCGAGACGGGGCCGAACGCGGCGGCTGCTTGCCGGGTCGATGCCCCTGCGATCGTTCGGCTTGCGAGCCCCGGTACGGAGGCGCGCCCTTTGGACGATCACCCGACGGGCGGGACTTCGCCAATGGTCTCCTGACGCGACGGCTCATGGTGGCGCTGGCTCCGGATTAAGCCGTTGCCTAACCCAAAACGCGCTCACCGTCACGGCGAAATCGGTACAGATTCCGCGTGGGGTTAGCCTCCTCTGAGCGAACATCTTGAAAAAGAAGGGCGCATTGCATGACTATCTGCTTTGCCGCTCCCGCCGCAGCTTCGCCCAATACTCCAGCCGCTTGCGAATTTCGCGTTCGAAACCGCGGTCGGGCGGATCATAAAAGGTGTGGCGGCCCAAGGCTTCCGGGAAGTAATCCTGTCCGGAGAACGCCTCCGGCGCATCGTGATCGTATTCGTAGCCGCTGCCGTAGCCTTCCGATTTCATCAGCTTGGTGGGTGAATTCAGGATGTGCTTCGGCGGAAGCAGCGAACCACCCTCCTTGGCGAGGCGCATCGCCGCGCCGAACGCTTTGTAGGCGGCGTTCGATTTGGGCGCGGTGGCGAGATAGATCACGGCTTGCGCGATCGCGAGTTCTCCTTCGGGATGACCGAGGAAATCGTAGGCGTCCTTGGCGGCGTTGCAAATCGCGAGCGCCTGCGGATCGGCCAGGCCGATGTCCTCAACCGCCATGCGGACCACACGCCGTGCCAGGAACAGCGGGTCTTCTCCGGCATCCATCATGCGAGCGAGATAATACAGCGCGGCGTCGGGATCGGAACCGCGCACTGCCTTGTGCAGGGCCGAGATCAGGTTGTAGTGCCCATCAGCCGATTTGTCATAGATCGGCGCCCGGCGCTGGAGGATGTCCTGCACTTGAGCTGCATTGAAGGTCTCGCCTTCGCGCGCCGCGCGCCAGACTTCTTCAGCCAGGGTCAGCGCGGCCCGGCCATCCCCATCTGCCATGCGCACCAGCACCGCCCGGGCCTCCTCATCGAGCGGCAGCTTCTTGCCCTCGATTGTCTCCGCATGCTGGTAGAGCTTTTCAATTGCCGCCGGGTCGAGCGAATGAAACACCAGGACCCGCGCGCGCGACAACAGCGCCGCGTTGAGCTCGAACGAGGGATTCTCGGTGGTCGCGCCGACCAGCACGACGGTGCCGTCTTCCATTACAGGCAAGAACGAGTCCTGCTGCGCACGGTTGAAGCGATGCACCTCATCGACGAACAAGAGCGTTCCCTTGCCGGTCTCCCGCCGGGCGCGGGCGGCGTCGAACGCCTTCTTCAGATCGGCAACGCCGGAAAACACCGCTGAAAGCTGTTCGAAATGCAGTTCGGTTGCGTCCGCGAGAAGCCGCGCGACCGTGGTCTTGCCCGTACCGGGAGGTCCCCAGAAGATCAGCGAACCGAGGGTGCGCGTCGCCAGCATGCGTGTCAGCGCGCCGTCGGGCCCGAGAATGTGATCCTGTCCGACCACCTCCGACAGCGAGCGCGGCCGCAGCCGGTCCGGAAGAGGATGCGGCGCATCCGCCTCCATGCCCGCCGCAGCGAACAGGTTTGCAGCTTCGCGTGGTCGTTTCGGGCTCATCCGCCGAAGGTGGCGTTGATCTGCCGGCCGCCTCGCACCAGCGTGATGCGCCAGAGCCGGACCTGCTCGCGCGTCGCCTTCTCGAGATCCGCGGTCTTGGCGATCTTTTCGGAGTTGACCGACTTGATGATATCGCCCTTCTGGAATCCAACACTGGCGGCGGTCGCGCCCTCAGCGACATCCGTAATCACGACACCTGCCGTGTCCGCATCCAGATGCAGTTCGTCGGCAACAGCGGGCGAGATATTCGCGACCTTGGCGCCCTGGAACGGCGAGCGCCCTGTAAGTACGATCTCGTTGCGGCCGGTGTCGGGCACGGTTTCGAGCGGCACCGTCAGTTTCACGGTCTTGCCGCCGCGCAATACGTCCACTTGCGCCGCGCCGCCGAGCGGACGGGTCGCAAAGCGATAGTCGAACGCATTGGGATCGTCGATGGACTGCCCTTCGATGGCGACAATCAGGTCCGAGGGCTTCAGCCCTGCCCGGGCCGCCGGGCTATTTGCCACGACATTGGCGACCAGCGCGCCGCTCGGAAGCCGAAGTCCCAACGATTCGGCGATGTCCGGTGTCACCGCCTGCAATCGCGCGCCGAGCCAGGGGCGCTTGACGGCTTTACCGCCACCCTTTGCAGAAGCGACGACAACGCGCACCATATTGGCCGGGATTGCAAAGCCAATGCCTTGCGAACCGCCGGAACGCGAAAAGATAGCGGTATTGATGCCGGCGAGCTTGCCGGTCATGTCGACCAGCGCCCCGCCGGAATTGCCGGGATTGATCGCCGCATCGGTCTGAACGAAGAACTGGTAATCGGTGATGCCGACTTGCGTGCGCGCCAACGCGGAAATGATCCCGTGCGTAACTGTTTGCCCGACACCAAACGGATTCCCGATCGCCAGCACGACGTCGCCGACCAACAGTTCGTCCGAATTGGCAAATTCGAGCATGGGAAATTTTTCCTGGGCACCTTTGAGTTTCAACACCGCCAGATCGGTGCGCGGATCCTTCAGAACGATCTCGGCCTCGAATTCCCGCTTGTCGGATAGCGATACCTTGACGTCGTCGGCGCCTTCGATGACATGGACGTTGGTCACCACAAGCCCGGATGAATCCACCATCACGCCCGAACCCAGCGAGCGCTGCATCTGCTCCGGCTGCTGACCCGGGACGCCGAAGAAACGCCGGAAGATCGGATCATCGAGCAGCGGGTTGCGGTCGCGGACCATTTTGGCGGCATAGACGTTGACGACAGCCGGTTGGACACGCTGCACGATGGGCGCGTAGGACAGCCTCACCTCCGCCGACGAGGCCGGCACGCGCCGATCCTGGGCGTCGCCCGGCGTTGCGAGCACCGTGAAAAAGCAGATCGACGTCAGGAAGCGGATGAATGTCATGCGGAGATCCTGGAATACGGCGTCTCAGATATAGTCGCGAGCCAAGCGCGAGAGAAGGGAAGATGGCAGCCGCGGCGGCATCACGCCGCCTGATCGGACGCCTTCACCTCGCCGGAAGCCGCGGCAAGGGACAGGCTCTGTTGGCGCCCCCCAGGGCCTTCAAGGGGTCGATCACCGATCTCGGACAGCCGATATTCAACCCGCGGCGGCATGTGTCCGTATTTACAGTACTTGCCAAAGATGCGCCAGAGCGACAGGTAAGACGCGATGGCTTTGCGCCGTCCTGCACATGGAGAACAGCATGAAGGCCGTCGGATACAGAAAATCCCTTCCCATCGAAGACGCTCAATCGCTCGTTGATTTCGAGGCGGAAAAACCGGAGCCAACCGGTCGCGACATACGGGTTCTGGTGAAGGCGGTTTCAGCCAACCCGGTCGACTACAAGGTCCGCAAACGTGCCGCGCCTCCGGAAGGCGAGACGAAGATACTTGGTTATGACGCGGCTGGTATCGTGGATGCCGTCGGCTCTGATGTCACTCTGTTCAAGGCCGGCGATGAGGTGTTCTACGCGGGCTCGATTTTGCGGCAAGGCACCAACTCGCAATTTCACCTGGTGGACGAGCGCATCGTGGGCCGCAAGCCCAAGACGGTTTCGTTTGCCCAAGCGGCGGCACTGCCGCTGACCTCAATCACCGCCTGGGAATTGCTGTTCGACCGTCTCGGCGCGGTACCCGGAAAGAGCCACGACCCGCGCACGCTCCTGATCGTCGGCGGCGCTGGCGGCGTCGGCTCGATCCTGATCCAACTCGCGCGCCGGCTCACCGGCCTGACGGTGGTTGCGAGCGCCTCCCGGTCGGAGTCGCAACAATGGTGCCTCGATCTCGGCGCTCACGCGGTGGTGGATCATTCGAAGCCGATGAAGGAGCAGATAGCGAAGCTTCGCTGTCCGCCGGTCGGGTTGATCGCAAGCCTCACCGCAACCGAGCAACACTACAAGGCGCTTGCCGAAATCATCGCGCCGCAGGGGAAATTCGGGTTGATCGACGATCCCGCCGAATTCAGCGTCAGCGTTTTCAAGGGCAAGGCAGCGTCGATCCACTGGGAGTCGATGTTCACCCGCAGCTCGTTCCAGACACCCGACATGATCGCGCAGCATCAGCTCCTCGGTGACGTCGCAGATCTCATCGACAAGGGTGTGCTGCGCTCCACCGTTGAACAGACCTTTGGGACCATCAACGCGGCCAATCTCAAGCGGGCTCATGCGCTGCTCGAGTCCGGCAAGTCGCGCGGGAAGATTGTGCTGGAAGGCTGGTGAGCACTTCGAGCGAACATCCGAAAGTCCGTGTTGTTCTTCTACCGGTTCCACCAACGAAAAAGCGGCGCTTGAGGCGCCGCTTTGAAAAGCTTCGAGCTGAAAGTTGGCCGGTCAGGCCGCTTCTGCCGCTTTTTCTTGGACCGGTCCGGAATCAAGACCCTTGGCATCGACGTCGCGGTCGACGAATTCGATCACGGCCATTGGCGCGTTGTCACCGTAACGGAAGCCCGCCTTGATGATGCGTGTATAGCCGCCCTGCCGGTCCTTGTAGCGGGTCGCCAGCACATCGAACAGTTTCCTGGTCTGATCGAGATCGCGCATCTCGCTGATCGCCTGCCGCCGCATGGCGAGACCGCCCTTCTTGCCAAGCGTCACCAGCTTCTCGACGATCGGGCGCAACTCCTTGGCCTTTGGCAGGGTCGTGACGATCTGCTCGTGCTTGATCAGCGCAGCGCACATATTGGCAAACATCGCGCGCCTATGCTCGGCGGTGCGATTAAGCTTGCGGTGAACCTTGCCGTGGCGCATGGCGTCTCTCCTGATGCCGCTCGTGGGCGGCCTTTCAAAACTCAGTAATGATCTTCGAAGCGCTTGGCGAGTTCGTCGATATTCTCGGGCGGCCAGCCAGGCACTTCCATGCCGAGGTGAAGCCCCATCTGGGCCAGCACTTCCTTGATCTCGTTCAGAGACTTGCGGCCGAAGTTCGGGGTACGAAGCATTTCCGCTTCGGACTTCTGCACGAGGTCGCCGATGTAGACGATGTTGTCGTTCTTCAGGCAATTGGCCGAACGCACGGACAATTCGAGCTCGTCCACCTTCTTGAGGAACGCCGGATTGAACGCGAGGTCGGGAATGATCTCCTGCGCCACTTCCTTGCGCGGTTCTTCGAAGTTGACGAAGACGTTGAGCTGATCCTGCAAGATACGCGCGGCATAGGCCACCGCGTCATCCGGGCTGATCGCGCCGTTGGTCTCGATCGTCATGGTGAGCTTGTCGTAGTCGAGGATTTGTCCCTCGCGGGTGTTCTCGACCCGGTACGACACCTTGCGGACCGGCGAGAACAGGCTGTCCACGGGGATCAAGCCGATCGGCGCGTCCTCGGGACGGTTTCGCTCGGCGGCGACATAGCCCTTGCCGGCGGCGACAGTGAATTCCATGCGGATTTCCGCGCCCTCATCGAGGGTGCAGATCTGCAGGTCCGGATTGAGCACCACGACATCGCCGACCGTCTGAATGTCACCGGCGGTGACGACGCCCGGGCCCTGTTTCTTCACGACCATGCGCTTGGGGCCTTCGCCCTGCATCTTGATCGAGATGTCCTTGATGTTCAGCACGATGTCCGTGACGTCCTCGCGAACGCCGGCAATCGAGGAGAACTCGTGCAGCACGCCGTCGATATGCACCGACTGCACCGCAGCGCCCTGAAGCGAGGACAAGAGAATTCGCCGCAATGCGTTGCCCAGTGTCTGGCCGAAGCCGCGCTCGAGCGGCTCCGCGACGAGGGTCGCAACGCGGGTCGCGTCGGTGCCGGGCGTTACGTGGAGTTTGTTCGGCCGGATAAGTTCTTGCCAATTTTTCTGGATCGTCACTGTTTCACCCATGCGGCCAGTCAATTTGCCATTCAAATTGCTGGCGTTGGAGATCGCGGATTGCTCCGCCCTTTTCGAAATTCGTCAAAATCGTCGCCGGCGGCACAGCCGCCCGCGCACGATCCCGTCAGACCCTCCGGCGCTTGCGCGGACGGCAACCATTGTGCGGGATCGTTGTCACGTCACGGATCGAGGTGACCGTGAACCCCGCCGCCTGCAGCGCACGCAGCGCTGACTCCCGACCCGAACCGGGGCCGGCAACTTCAACTTCCAGCGTACGCATGCCGTGTTCCTGGGCCTTCTTGGAGACGTCCTCAGCCGCGACCTGAGCGGCGTAGGGCGTCGACTTGCGTGACCCCTTGAAGCCCATCGTGCCCGCGGACGACCATGCGATAGTGTTGCCCTGCGCGTCAGTGATGGTGATTGTCGTGTTGTTGAACGACGAATTCACGTGCGCAACGCCGGAGGCGATGTTCTTTCGCTCACGGCGGCGTACGCGGGTGGCTTCCTTGCCCATTCCAGAACCTTTCTCACGATCTCGACGCCGCCGTAGTGCCAGCGGCTACACCTAAAGGAGTGGTAGGTCGCGAATAACCGGTGGCTATTCGCTACGTCCCCGCTCTTTGATCCCTGCTTACTTCTTCTTGCCCGCGATGGACTTGGCCGGGCCTTTGCGCGTGCGCGCGTTGGTATGGGTGCGCTGACCGCGCACCGGCAATCCGCGGCGGTGACGAAGGCCGCGATAGCAACCGAGATCCATCAGACGCTTGATGTTCATGCCGGTCTCGCGACGCAGGTCACCCTCGACCATGTAATCGCGATCGATCACTTCACGTATCTGCAGCACTTCCTGATCGCTTAGCTGAGAGACGCGTCGATCATCGGGAATCTTGACCTTCTCCAGGATCTCGGCCGCATTCCTTTGGCCGATGCCATGGATGTACTGAAGCGCGATCAGGACGCGCTTGTTCGTCGGGATGTTCACGCCGGCAATACGGGCCAAGGACTTCTCTCCTGTCGCCGATCTTTAGACCGGCCATGTTCTAGCTATTTCGGGCAGGTGTCCGCAAACGCGAACACGACGCCCTGCCCTTGGACAACCCGGGGCCCGGCATCGTTGATAACTATCCGACTTGGATACGCGCCTTATTAAAGGATTCCATTTGGTTTCGTCAACCGTCGCTATGCTTTAGCTCGCCTTTTCGTGACCTTCTTCGCGGCTTTCTTGGTCCGCCCCGCCACCCGGGTCCGGGAACTTGCCACCGCCTTGCGGGCGGCCTTTTTGACCCCTTTGGAAGCGGCCTTTACGGCGTTGCGGACGCCCTGGAGCCCTTTTCTGGAGGCTTTTGCCCCCTTGCTGGCCCGCTTCGGCGGCGATTTCCCGGCCCTTCGGGCGACCGACTTCCCCGCCTTTTTCGCTCCCCTGCCGCTCCGCTTCGCCGCAGCCGCCTTCTTGGACGGACGTCCCGCGCCCAGGGCCGAAAGGATACGGGTAATTTCCCGGGTGACATGCTCGATGGTCATCATCCCGTCGACGGTCACCAGCTTGCGGCGTTCGGAATAATAATGGATCAGCGGCTCTGTGAGCGCCCGGTAACTCGCCAGCCGCTTCGCCAGCACCTCCGGAGTATCGTCAATCCGCACCGCCTCTCCCCGCGCCCGCATCTCCGCAGCCCGGGTCTCGACCCGCTCCAGCAATGCACTCTCGTTGACACGGAGCTCGATGACGGCGTCAAGCCGCATGCGCTTCTTCTTGAGCAGCTCATCCAGGGCTTCGGCCTGCGGCACCGTGCGCGGAAACCCGTCGAGGATGAATCCCTTGGCCGCGTCCGGCTGATCCAACCGGTCGGAGATGATGCCGATGACGATGTCATCCGGCACCAGACCGCCACTGGCCATGATCCCCTGAGCCCTGATCCCCACCGGTGTTTGCGCCGCAACCGCCGCACGGAGCATCTCGCCGGTCGAGAGCTGGACGATCCCGCAGCGCTGGACCAAGCGCTGGGCTTGGGTACCCTTGCCCGACCCTGGCGGCCCGAGAAGTATCAATCTCATCCTCTTCGCCCCCGGGCTCGGTGAGCGATGGGCCGCGCACCTAACGTTTGACAATCCACAACAGCAACACCAGCCCGAGCAAGCTTACCGCGAAAGCGTCCACGGCAAATCGATACGCTAGCGGCGACGCCCCCTAAGCTTCGACTTCCTGATCAGGCCCTCGTACTGGTGAGCCAGCAAATAACCCTGGACCTGCGCCACCGTATCCATCGTCACGCTTACGACGATCAACAGAGAGGTGCCGCCAAAGTAAAACGGCACCGAAGCGTAGGAAATCAGGATTTCAGGGATCAGGCAGACGATCGCAAGATAGATCGCGCCCAGCACGGTAATCCGCGACAGCACGTAGTCGATGTACTCGGCGGTGCGCTCTCCCGGCCGAATGCCCGGAATGAAGCCACCATGTTTCTTGAGATTGTCAGCCGTCTCGGTCGGATTGAACACGATGGCAGTGTAGAAGAACGCGAAAAACACGATCATCGCGAGATAGAAGAACAAGAACAGCGGGCGGCCGTGGCCGAGTTGCGTCGTGATCCATTGAAACCATTCCGGTCCCTTGCCGGCGTTGAAGTTCGCGACCGTAGTCGGGAGCAGCAGCAGCGACGAGGCGAAGATTGGAGGAATGACGCCGGAGGTGTTGAGCTTGAGCGGCAGATGCGAAGACTGACCTTCGAACATCTTGTTGCCGACCTGGCGCTTCGGATACTGGATCAGCAGGCGCCGCTGAGCGCGTTCCATGAACACGATGAAGGCGATCACGGCCACCGCCATCACGATGACTACGAGGATGATGCCGGTAGACAGCGCGCCCTGTCGACCTAGCTCCAACATGCTGGCCAGCGCGGATGGCAGCTCCGCGACGATGCCGGCTAGAATAATCAGCGAAATACCGTTGCCGATGCCGCGCGACGTGATCTGCTCGCCCAGCCACATCAGGAACATGGTGCCGCCGGTCAGGGTGATCACGGTCGAGACCAGGAAGAATGGCCCGGGGGACTGCACGATCGTGCCGGAGCCCTGCAAGCCTACGGCGATGCCCCAGGACTGGAAGAGCGCCAGGAACACCGTGAGATAGCGGGTGTACTGGTTCAGGATCTTGCGGCCCGCCTCCCCTTCCTTCTTGAGCGCCTCAAGGGAGGGCAGCACGGAGGTGAGAAGCTGGACGATGATCGAGGCCGAGATGAACGGCATGATGTTCAGGGCGAAGATCGCCATGCGCTCCACGGCGCCGCCCGAGAACATGTTGAAAAGGCCGAGAACGCCGCCGCTGGCGTTCTGGAAGCTCTGCGCCAGGGCTTCCGGATTGA
>JBJMTO010000067.1:0-8148 GCA_045811665.1 Bradyrhizobium sp. | reverse complement strand
GCAGAGGCAATGAACGATCCCCAAATCGCGCATCGCGGCGCATTGTCGGAGGTCAGCGACAGCGCCGGCACGTTCAAGGTTCTCAAGCTGCCGTTTCGCATGTCGGGAGCCGATGTCTCGGCGGGAGAACGGGTGGCTACCCTGGGGGAGCATACGGTCTTGCTGCTGCAGCAAGCCGGGCTTTCAATGAAGGAGATCGACGCTTTCGCGGGCAAATCGCTTGCGCCCGAGTTGCGCTGAAGTCAACGCACCTAATTGCCGGTGCATGGACTGCGGCTTCTCGTCCGCATCCTGCCAGGCGGCCTTGCCGGAGCCAACGATTCCGGCCAATCTGGTACGCACGATCGATCCGGAACACCGGACGGACGACATCCTGGAGGGAGCACTCGAATGAAGGCGATATCGCGCTCGCGCGCGTTTGCGCGAATTTTTCTGGGTCCGGCATTTGGCATCGCACTGCTTGCAGTCCCCGCCCACGCCCAAAAGCCCGGCGGCAGCATCACCGTCGGCCTTGAGCTCGATATTCCGGGTTTCGATCCGCTGAAAGTGGGCGTGTTCGATACCGCGGCATTGACCGCGGCTGCCGCGCTTTTCGACACCCTGACTTATCTCGATGACAAGGGCCTGGCCCAACCCAAGCTCGCGCTCTCCTGGTCGCATTCGGACGATTTCAAGACGTGGACCTTCAAGCTTCGTCCCGGGGTCAAATTTCACGACGGCACGCCATTCAATGCTGAAGCGGCAAAGGCCAACTTCGATCGCCAGAAAGATCCCGCCAACAAATGCCGCTGCGCGTTCTATATCGCAGGCATCCGCGACGTGCAGGCGCCCGACGAGCTGACGCTGGTTTACAATCTGAACGATCCGTCGGTGAACCTGCCGGCCATACTGACGATGCCAAGCTCGAACTTTGCCATTCAGTCTCCAGCAGCATGGAAAGCCAAAGGTGATGAGTACAACCGCAACCCGGTCGGTACTGGGCCCTACATCCTGAAGTCGTGGACAGCCGGTGACCGTTTGGTCCTGGAGAAGAACCCGGACTACTGGAACAAGGGCAAGCCATATCTTGACAGAATCGTTCTGAAGCCCTTGCCCGATGCGCAGTCGCGCTTCGCCAGCCTGCAATCGGGCGAGGCCGACATCATTTGGGACGATGAATACGATCCAGACAACATTCAGAAAGCTCAAAAAGATCCGAAAATGACCCTGCACACCTACGTGGGGTCGGGAGCTCAGGTCTACGCCTTCAACACCAAAGTCGCCCCATTCGACGACGTACGTGTGCGCCGTGCTCTGGTAATGGCGATTGACCGAAAGAAGATGTCGCAGGCGATTACCAACGGTTTGAGCCGGCCAGCCTCCAACCCCTACGGTGACGGCTCCTGGGTGAAGTGCAAGGACGACGGTGCGCTTCCGACCGACGCCGAAAAGGCCAAGGCACTGATCAAGGAATACGGCAAACCGGTTGAATTCAAGATGATCGTCACGGCGACGGCGCGTGGGCGCAACGTAGGGCAGGTGATGCAGCAATTCTGGAAACAGGTCGGCGCCAACATGGAGATCGAGCAGATCGATCAAGCCACGGTGGTGCCGCGCGCCTTCATGCGCCAATTTCAGCTGACGCCGTGGCGAATCGTCGATCTCCCTGATCCTGATCCGCAGATGTACGCCAATTTCCACACCGGCAGCCCCGTCGCGCTCGCCAACTACTCCAATCCCGAACTGGACAGTCTGCTCGAGCACGCTCGGACGACTGCAGACCAGGAGAAGCGTGTCGAGGACTACTGCGCGATCAGTCGCCACATCAATCAGCAGGCAATCTGGTTCTGGACTTTCCAGAACACCTATTACGCGATCTCGAGCGCCAAACTCAAAGGTTTGCCGAAAATGTACAGCGGGGTGGTCGACGTATCCAACGTCTGGATGGAATAGCGGACTATGCTCGGGTTTGTTGCTCGGCGGCTGTTCTACCTTGTTCCCGTCCTGATCGCGGTCTCGCTTCTGACCTTTCTGATCGCCTCGTTGCTGCCAGGCGATCTCGCCTACGTCATCCTTGGCGATCAGGCGACGCCTGAGAAAGTGGAAGCGTTGCGCCATGACATGGGCCTGGATCAACCGATCTGGTGGCGCTATCTCAGTTGGTTGGGGCAGGTGGTCCAAGGCGACTTCGGCCGGTCGTTTCGGACCGGACAGACCGTGTGGCAAGCCGTAGCCGAGCGATTGCCCGTGTCGCTCGAGCTGATGCTTCTGGCCGAGATCGCCGGCCTCGCTATCGGTGTGCCGGTCGCCATCGCCTGCGCTGTGCGCAGTGGCGGTGCATTCGACCGCTTCATGACGGGCAGCGCTTTCGGCATGCTCTCGGTTCCGACATTCCTGTCCGCGATCCTGTTGATCTATCTCTTTGCCGTTGAGCTTAGGTGGCTGCCCGCGACGGGGTACGTGCCGTTCGAAGAAGATCCCGCGGGAAATCTGCGGTTCTTCGTGCTGCCGGCGCTGACCTTGGCGCTCGCGGAATGGCCGGGGATCATGCGCGTACTGCGGTCCGACATGATCGCGACGTTGCAGGAGGATTACATCGCATTGGCCAAGGCAAAGGGACTGAAGGCCTCCCGCATCCTGTTTGTTCACGCGTTGAAGCCGTCCTCGCTGACCCTCATCACCATCACCGGCAACAACATCGGCCGCCTGATTGGCGGCGCGGTGATTGTCGAGACGATTTTCGCACTGCCGGGCCTCGGTCGGCTGCTCGTTGGGGCAATCTACACCAGGGACCTCATTATTCTCCAAGGGGTGGTGTTGTTCGTCGCCGGTGGTTTCGTGCTGATGAACTTCATTGTCGACATGCTCTACGCGGTGCTTGACCCAAGGATACGTCATGGCCACGCTTGAGCTCAGCATCAATGAGGACGTCGCGATTACCCCCGTCAGGCGGGCGCGGCGATTGGGCCCGCTGTTCTGGGCGGCGGCCGTCTGGACCATATTCATTCTCCTTCTGGCCGCTTTCGCCGGCGCGTTGCCGCTTCCCAGTCCAACCGACATGGACATGCTCGAACGGCGAATGGCGCCCTCGGGGCTGCATTGGCTCGGCACCGATGGGCTCGGGCGGGACGAATTGTCACGGCTGATTTATGGTGCACAGATATCGCTCACTGTCGGTCTTTGTGCGCCGGTGATCGGGGTCACGATCGGCGGTGCGCTTGGAATGCTGGCCGGATACTTTCGCGGCCGGTTTGAATCTCTTGTCGTCGGCAGCATGGACGTGCTGTTGGCGTTTCCGCCGCTGGTATTGGCGCTCGCTGTAACCGCATATCTCGGGCAATCCCTCCTTAACCTCACCTGCATTCTCGGCGTGCTCGGCATTCCGGCCTTCATGCGGGTGGCCAGGGCGGCAACTCTCACTCTGGCGCGACGTGAATTCGTTATTGCCGCCGAAGCTCTCGGCGCGACCCATGCGCGCATCCTGTTTCGAGAGCTATTGCCGAACGTTTTTCTGCCTCTGTTGGCCTTCTTCCTACTCGGCGTCGCGGTGACGATCGTTGTTGAAGGAGCGCTGTCTTTTCTTGGACTGGGAGTGCCGCCACCGATTTCCAGCTGGGGCAGCATGATAGGTGAAGGGCGCGAGAGTTTGGAAGTAGCGCCTCGGCTCGCTTTCATCCCCGCTGTCACGATGTTTTTGACGGTACTCTCCTTCAATCTCATCGGCGACACGCTGCGAGCCTTAACCGATCCGCGTCAGGGCGCGCTGTGACAGAACGGGCCTTGCTTTCCGTCGAGAATGTTTCGGTGAATTTGCCCACGCCGCGCGGCAATCTTCGCGCGGTGGACCAGGTCGAGTTGACGATCGGCCCCGGCCGGACCCTCGGCATTGTCGGGGAATCAGGCTGCGGCAAAACCATGCTGTCGCGGGCCATCCTGCAACTATTGCCGAGGAAAGCTAAACTAACCGGTCGGGTATTGTTTGACGGGCAGGATCTAGTGAGCCTTGGCCCTGAACGTCTGCGCAAGCTGCGCGGTCGCTCACTCGCCGTTGTGTTCCAGGATCCGATGACTTCCCTCAATCCGGTGCTCACGATCGGCACTCAACTGATCGAGACGTTGCAGGAGCATCTTGGACTTGACGGGGTGGCCGCCAAGAGACGGAGCGTGGAGTTGCTCGCGGCGGTCGGCATTCCCGCGCCGGAGCAGCGGCTGACGCAATACCCACATCAGCTTTCGGGCGGGATGCGCCAGCGTGTGGCGATCGCGATTGCGCTGTCATGCGAACCCAAACTGCTGATCGCAGACGAGCCGACCACGGCGCTCGACGTCACCATTCAGGCGCAGATCCTCGATCTGCTGGCGCGCGAGCAGCGTCGCCGGCAAATGGCAATGATCATCATCACGCACGATCTCGGCGTGGTGGCCGGCCGAACCGATGAAGTCGCAGTGATGTATGCCGGCCGGGTCGTGGAGCGGGCGCCCACGCCGGCGCTTTTCAAGAAAATGCATATGCCCTACACGGAGGCGCTGCTGGCGGCGATTCCGAAAATCGATGCCGCTCCGCACACGACGCTCCCTGCGATCTCCGGACGCCCGCCCGATCCCACACGGCCCGTCCAGGGGTGCTCCTTTTCGCCACGCTGCCGGTACGCCGCCGGTCAATGCTATCGCGAGAAGCCGTTGCTCACGGCTGCGGAATCGAGCGGTCATCAATACGCCTGCTTCCATCCGATACAGCCGCAGGCGGGCTTACCCGCATGAACCAGCACAGTTCGCAGGTTCCTTCGCCTGATCCGCTGCTCAAGGTGGAGAATCTCGTCGTCCAGTATGGTGTCGGCGGTAAGACTATCCATGCGGTGTCCGGTGTAAGCCTGGATGTTGCGCGAGGTGAGACGTTAGGTCTCGTCGGCGAATCCGGTTGCGGGAAGTCCACGCTCGGCCGCGCGGTGCTTCAGTTGCGCCGGGCGGTCTCGGGGCGCGTTCTGTTCGAAGGCCGCGACCTCATGGCAATGCAAGGCGATAGCTTGCGCAAAATCCGACAGCGCGTGCAATTGATCTTCCAGGATCCGATCGCATCGCTTAACCCAAGGCGGCGGATCGGGGACATCATTGCGGAGCCGCTGGTCATAGCCGGGGTCAAGGATCCGAAGAAGCGTAATGAACTCGTCTGCGAGGTGCTGAGCGCGGTGGGCCTCGATCCCTCTCTGGTGATGGGGCGGCTCCCGCATGAGTTTTCCGGCGGTCAGTGCCAGCGCATCTGCATTGCGCGCGCGCTGGTGCTGAAGCCTGACTTTGTGATCTGCGATGAGCCGGTTTCTGCGCTGGACGTTTCCATCCGGGCGCAAATTCTCAACCTGCTTGAGGACATGAAGGCGCGCTATGGCTTGACCTTGCTCTTCATCGCCCACGACCTCGCGGTAGTGAAGGCCGTAAGCGACCGGGTCGCGGTGATGTATCTCGGGCGACTTTGCGAGGTCGGTCCGTCCGAGCAACTGTTCGCAAGGCCAGCGCACCCTTATACCGCGCTGCTGATCGAGGCTATCCCGGTGCCGGATCCGGATGTGCGCCCTGTCGAGAGCGTGGCGGTGGGCGAGCCGCCGTCGCCGATGGCGCCGCCTTCCGGCTGTCGTTTTCGTACCCGATGCCCGCGCGCCGACAAGCGATGCACCGAGGAAGTGCCGGAGCTTCGTTCCATTGCACCCGACCAGTTCGTCGCCTGCCATCATCCATTGATCCCGGCGGCCTAAGCCTCTAGGAACGGGAGAGCGGCAGGCCAGTCTCCGCCCAAGAGCAAAAACAACTGGCATCCGTTCGTAAAGAAACGCCAGCGGGAGAGAACGATGAAGAGTTTCCAGGTCACCGATTTCAACCAACCGATGAAAGAGGTCGATGCTCCGACCCCGCAGCCACAGGGCACGCAGGTCCTGATCAAGGTGAAGGCGGCCGGCGTGTGCCACAGCGATCTGCACATCTGGGAGGGCGGCTACGATCTCGGGCATGGACGCAAGCCGCTGTCGCTGAAAGATCGCGGCGTCTCGCTTCCCCGAACAATGGGACACGAAACGGTCGGCGAGGTGCTGGCGTTCGGACCGGATGTCAAGGCGGGCGACAGGGGTGATCTCAACATCGGCGACGTGGCGCTGGTCTATCCCTGGCTTGGCTGCGGCAAATGCGAGGTCTGCCTCGCCGGCGAAGAGAACATGTGCCTCAAACCGGCATCGCTCGGCGTCTATTGCGACGGCGGCTACGCCGATCACATGAGCGTGCCGCATCCCCGCTATCTCCTGAACCTCAGGGGGCTCGACCCCGTGAGCGCTGCGCCCTATGCATGCTCGGGGGTCACCACTTACAGCGCGCTGAAGAAGGTCGAGGCGGACCTCGGTACGCCCATCGTGATTTTCGGCGCCGGCGGCCTGGGGTTGATGGCCCTGTCGCTTCTCAACGGCATGGGTGGCAAGGGGGCCATCGTCGTCGACATCGACGCCCGTAAGCGTGAGGCCGCGGAAAAAGCCGGGGCGCTTGCGACCGTCGATGGCGGCGCACCCGATGCGCTGGAGCAACTGGCCCAGAAGGCTGGGGGACCGATCCGCGCGGTCATCGATCTGGTCGGCAACGCCAAAACGACGCAGCTTGGCTTTGACTGCCTGACTAAGGGTGGCAAGCTCGTCATCGTTGGCCTTTTCGGCGGCGGCGCACCATGGGCGTTGCCGCTGATTCCGATCAAGGCGATCACGATCCAGGGCAGCTATGTCGGCAATCTGCGAGAGACGCAGGAACTGCTTGATCTCGTGCGGACCAAGAAAATCGCTCCGATCCCGGTTACGGCAGTACCGCTTGCAAAGGCCAACGAGGCGCTGGTCGACCTTCAGAAGGGCAGGCTGGTCGGCCGCGCGGTGCTTACGCCTTGAACTCAAATGTTGGCAAGAAGCGCCGAACCGAGTTGGGGAAATTCGATGTCTGCTAACAACGCACTTCATGTTGCCGTGCTTGCTGGCGACGGCATCGGCCCTGAAGTGATGGCGCCGGCGCTTGAGGTGTTGCGGAAGATCGAGAACACTTCCGATCTGAAGTTCCGCTTCACCGACGCGCCCGCGGGCGCGAACAACTATCTCGCCACCGGCAAGTCGATGCCGGAGAGCACGGTGCGGTTGTGCGACGAGGCCGACGCCGTCCTGCTCGGCGCCTGCGGACTGCCGTCGGTCCGTTATCCCGACAACACAGAGATCATGCCGCAGGTGGAGCTTCGGTTTCATTTCGACCTGTATGCCGGAGTACGTCCCGCGCGGCTGATACCGGGCGTGCCCAGCCCCATCGTCAACGCCGATCAGCGCGGCATCGATCTGGTCGTCATCCGGGAGTCCACCGAAGGGCTGTTTGCGTCGATGGGGAAGGGCATTGTCACCGATGCCGAGGCGCGCGAGACACTCGTCATCACACGAAGGACCTCCGAACGGCTGTTCGAATTTTCGTTTCGTTTGGCGGAGCGTCGCAAGGCGCGCGGAAGGCCGGGAGCACTGACCTGCGTCGACAAGGCCAATGTGTTCAAGGCCTTTGCTTTCTTCCGTGACATGTTCGATGAGGCCGCAAAGCGCCACCCGGGGGTCAAGGCCGACCGGCTTTATGTCGATGCCTGCTCGGCGCTGCTGGTCAAGCGCCCGTGGGATTTCGACGTGATGGTGATGGAAAATATGTTCGGCGACATCCTGTCTGATATGACAGCCGGCCTGATCGGCGGCATGGGGATGGCGCCGTCCGCCGATATCGGAGATCGCCATGCAGTGTTCCAGCCCTGCCATGGCACCGCGCCTGACATCATGGGGCAGGGCAAGGCGAATCCCACCGCAATGATCCTTTCCACCGCGATGATGCTGGACTGGCTTGCAGACAAGCACGGTCTGGAGGCTGCCGTCGAGGCCGGCGAACGGATCGAGCGCGCGGTCGACAAGGTATACGCTGACGGCATCAAACCCATGGAATTCGGGGGCGGTCACGGTACCGCCGATGTCGCCAGGGCAGTGCTTGCGGCTCTGTAGGGCGAGCATTTCAAACCCCGGCTTCGTCGCGAGAACGATGACGTGGAGCCCACCGTCATTGCGAGCGCAGCGAAGCAATCCATTGGGCCGGTACTCGCCGGATCAACGATGGATTGCTTCGTCGCGTTGCTCCTCG
>JBJMTO010000066.1:0-14142 GCA_045811665.1 Bradyrhizobium sp. | reverse complement strand
CCTCGGAGTTTCCGCCGAGTTTCCAGTCTGCAGCAAGGGGAGCGGCAACGTCGATCCGCGGGCTTGATAGGTCGAAACTGTCGAGCCCGGCAAGGTAGGCCGCCTCCACGGCGGCCGCGTCCAAGGTTGTAAGGGTGTTCTTCGCAGTCAGGTTCTGGCGCGCCCAAACCGCAAGACTATCCCCATCCCTGAGCGCGTGGATTTCGGCAACGAATTGATCGCGCAACGTCGCCGAAGGGCCGGGACCCGGGAGCGGTTTGTCGGAGGCCAAGCCCTTGAACCGATGATGGCCGTTCTGTCTGGCTTTGTTTTCGTCGTTTGCGGCTAGAGGCGAGGGGGCAATGAGCAGGTCGGGGGCGTCGAGGTCGTCCTCGCCGGTGATCCCGACGAGCGCAAACAGGGCGTATCGCCGCGCATAGCTCAGCGCCGCACCCATCCGGTGCGGCGCCGCCGTGTCACCGATCGGGCAAACCGGCCAATCGGACGCGATCCATTCGCCGGAGGCATGCGCCAGTAGCGTCGTCAATCGGATCTGACCCGAGTCCTGGTCCATGGCGGTGGTCTGCACCGTGGCAATCTCATGCTGGCCAAGGCTCTTGCGGACGATATCGAGCCCGCTTGCGAGCGAGGCATAGCGGAATGTTCGGTCGGCTTCCCGCGGGAAGGGCGAGCGGATGGTTGCGGTTAAGGATTTCTCCGGGTTGGCAAGTTCGATCTGGGCCTTTGCCAGCGCGGCGGCTATAGCGCCGATGGTTGCACTAGAGCGCTGCATCGGCCAGCTCCACATCCACCAAGTCAAAACTGACCGCGCCCGACTTCGAGCGCTTGGCCCGAAGCCCACACCCGGTCGCCTCCTTGGCGTCCTCCGGCACGAGTTTCTTCAGCTCGGCTTTCACAGCTTCGTGCGCGAGGAAGTCGGGCCGGGTACGGCGGAAGGTTGCCGCGAGCTCAGCCCAGCTGTTGGACGCACTCATGTCGACAATGCGAACTGCGGCGAGCCGCGGCCGCGGCGGTTCGATCCCGAACAGCCGGGGCTGTCCGCCCTCGATCACGCAGCGCCAGAACTTCTTCTCCGCGGTCAGTAGCAGGTGCTGGTACAGCGGATCGGCATGCAGGGTGAGCTCAATCCATTTGCCACCGCCGGTGATAATGGACAACACCGCCGAGCGGGCATTGGCGACCCACATGTTGTGCTGCAGCTGCGCCATATGCTTTTCGGCGGCGGCTTCCTCCGAGAACGCCCAGGGCAGCATGAATTTGGCTTCGAACACCGCGCCAGTTGGATCAATCAGGCCATCCAGGGTGGCTGCCATCCATTTGACCACCGGATGCTGGATCTGCCGCTGCACGTCGGTGATTTCGTAGCCGGTATTGCGCTGGTACCAGCGCCGGTTGAGGTCCTCCGTGACGCTGCCAAGCTGCACCATCAGATTATCGGACAGATCTTCTGGCTCGATCTCGCCGCGTTTTTCGCGCCACAGCCGAACCAGCAGCGCCTCATCACTGCCCATAATCACCCGGGCGTCGGAGCCGCCGATGAACGACCGACGAGTTATGTTGTGGGACATATCCGCCTCCCTGTTGCTCCGCGGGACCATTCCCAAAGAGCTCTCAGGGATCGCCGCGTGGGGCAGCACGAGTGGTCTGCCCAACTTGGGGCAAACGCCAGAGGGTGGTGGGGTCCTAGCGCTCCGAAGCTCAGGTCCAGCCCAGCGCAGAACTGGGAGGCTGACGCTTACGCGGTGGCCGGCGCGAGGAAGTGATGGTTCTGACCCAAGAGTGCAAGTGCGGATGCCGCGCCGCCCAAACCAGCATCGCCAGCGAGATCGCAAGGTCATCGTGCTGCCCTGAGGGGCACGTGTACACGACGCCGCTCGGGCGCATCTCGGTCTCAAGTCTGACCAGCTGCTCAAACGCCCGTCGGCTATTGGGCGTGTCTACGATCTTGAGCTGATCGCCAATGATTTCGTTGCGAAGCTGTTCGAGTAAATAGTTCCGGCCGATCTGGTAAACCAACATCGCACTATGGCGGACCGGTCGCCGTTCAGCCTCCATGCCATTGCCGTATCGACCAATTTGCAGGCCGATGACCCGCGGCCCAAATGTGTCGAACAGATTGTCGGCATAGCTCGCGTCGTTGCTGAGGTCGGCGACAATCAAGGCATTGCAATCGTAGCGCCGATCGACCGCCGCCAGCGCGCTCGCCCGCGCACTGCCAAACTGGTTCTGCGGCAGCTCCTCGAATTCCGTGACACCCATCAGGGTGGGTTCAAACGGGCCTAGACCGCCGACCACCGCCGTTGAGCGATCATGGCTGCGCCCGACATCATGGGCGATAATGGTCGGCCTGAACATCGGCCAGGTACTGGGATCTTGATGGTTGAACATCATCGTAGTCCTCCAAAACTCTTTACCTGTTGAAACGGATTTTCGATCGGGATTCCGGGGTCTTCGATCGGCGGAGCGAACGCCGGGCCAGGCCGCACCGATGGCACATGGACCCGGGTTGCCCGATCAAACATTTCCCAGGTGAACAGACTGCTGTGAGCGCCCCCGGGAATGCCAAGATATTCGCGTTTGAAAAGATGTTCGCCGAGCGCCCGGCGCTCCTGCTCCAGGTATTTGGGATCGATCAGTCCTGGCAGCTCGGCGGTCGCTCTCAGCCGGATCCAGGACGGATCATCGCTATCCCAGGCGGTCCAGAATGGATCGGTGCGGCTCCAGGCCGTCGACAGCATCGCGAACCGCGCT
This sequence comes from Bradyrhizobium sp., assembly GCA_045811665.1. Lineage (GTDB taxonomy): Bacteria > Pseudomonadota > Alphaproteobacteria > Rhizobiales > Xanthobacteraceae > Bradyrhizobium. Next base: position 11,391 of record JBJMTO010000066.1, on the reverse strand, counting down.
TGCGGTCGTCGGGCGCGCATCGGCCGCAACGCCGAGATCAGGTCCGGCGAGAGACGAGCGGCCTCGTCCGCAACGATCCAGCCGTCTACCGTCAGTCCCCGGATCGAATCGTCGCTGCCGGGCAATGCCAACACCCGCGATCCATTCTTCAGCTCGAGCCCGTAGACATTGTCGCTCTTCAGTTCGGCGCCAAGCTTGACGTGGATCTCCCGAACGCGGCGAACGGCTTCGGCACTTTGTCGTTGTGTCGGACAGGCAATGACGCTCAATCCCCCAGGTGTAAACAGCATATGATGCGCAATCCCCCAGCTGGCGCTGGTGGTCTTGCCCACCTGGCGCGCGGTCAGCACGACGATTGAAGCGCCGCGCGGGGCCTGTAGGAATTCGGCCTGCCATTGAGCCGGCTCGACCTGGATCGCCTCGCGCACCCACAGCACCGGGTCGATCTGATAGGCGAGGTCACGCAGCTTGCTCATGATCGACCTCCAACAGGGCTTGCGCGATCCGCGCCTTCAGTTCTGGTTCAGAATCGAATTTTGTGATCACGCGCTCGGCCACCTGCCTGACGTCAAGGTTGACGTTGTTTTGAACCGCGACATTGACTTGGATGCCTTGCCGGTCAAAGCCGGCGAGCCGCGACAGGCTATCCAAGGTTTGTCGGATTTAGTTCAGCCCAGATAGCGCGACCTGCAGCGAACCTTGCTGCTGCGCCTGGTCGACGATCTGGTCGATCCGCGCGCGCAGCTCAAAGTAGGCGGTGCTGAGATTGTCTTTACTGGGCAGGCAGGCCACCGCCGCGGTACCCCGCGCGACCTCCTTCATGATGGCGTTGGAGGAGGACAGACCGAGGCAGTTGGAACGATGCCGGTGCAGGCTCGAGGCGTTCAACCCGTAGTCTTGCGCCAGTTGATTGCCGGGCTCTCCCGCCGCCAACCGCCGATCAATCTCCGCCCGCTTGATGTGCTGGCATGTGCTGCATTTTCTCGCCATTCAACGCCCCCAACGCTACGCAACAACTTCACTGGTCTTCATCTTCAGTGCGCGGCGCCAACAAGCTTGCCGGCGCGCGCCGAATCATCCCGCTATTTCTCGGCCATCCCGATATCCTAACGGGACGTTACCAATCGCGGTTTTCCCGACCAATAAAGGCCATAGTGGTTAAGCACAGGTAAATCGATTGGGATTGATCGCGGTCGCGAACCGATCCGCTAAATTCCGTATCTACGGAATTCTGGCAACGACCGATGACTCACCGCTGTCTTCGATGCTTGTCGCACTCTCGCGGCGATCAACAACAACATCCTCACATACGATACTGCTTCCGATCAGCTTGAATTTGAGCTCGTCATATGCGGGTAGCACCTGACCTTGCTTGATCGGCAGCACGCCTTCCTCGCCCTGAATGTTCAACGCGGCTTTACCGCTACCATGGACACGGGGGTTCCACATTTTGACTCCGGTCTCCATCCATCGCCGACGAATTAGCGCTTCTCGGTCGGGGCGGTAGCCGCACGCTTCTTCCGAGCGATCAAAAACTTGAACTTCCGACGTAGCGAGCGTTCTTGCCTGAAGAGGGGGGATGGTGATTTCTGGAGCATCCGCCCGGCTGCTTGAAACCAGATCAGGGTTGACTTGGCGCGTGCGAAGCAGCTCCGAAAATCTGGCTAAAACGAACTTCAGCCCAGGAAGATTGCGCAACAGCCAAATTACTTTTGCCGAGAATTGGGGCATGCGAGAACTCATAGAGAATCCGAGCTTTCTGGCAACAACGAACTCCACATCAAGGCCCTGCGTGGGGCATCGGGCAATCGATTAAACCCGAACGGCCCCCTCTGCACGCGCATGCGCAGGCAGCCTGCTCCATAATTAGCCGAGGACACCCTTCAGTCCGGCATATACCGATCCGACCGCGGTGGCTGCTATACCGGCCAGCGGACCTGCCGTTTGTAGTAGATCTTGAATGAGGCGCGCTCTGCGGCGGAGCTGTTCTTCACCTACATGCTGACCCAGCATCCGAGCAATCCTGTAGGCAGCGGCGTTGGGCTTGCCACCTTGGGTCAATATCTTGGGGAATACCTGCAAGATCAAGATGCCCAGGGTGTTGCCGCAGATGAAGGCCAGAAAGATACTCGCACCATATTCAATCACCTCTCGCCATTCGATCCAGGGGCCTGGCATGATCGGCACCTGATCATGCAGGCCGGTCACGATCAGCATCGCGGTAACGCTTAAAACGGCTGTTGCAGCGCCTAGCAGCGAGGCGCTGCCTATCCGAATTTTGTGTAGCGGATAGGCTGAAAAACCAAACAAGGCAGGGACAATGACCGACGCGAGCCGAAGCGGAAGCTGCGAGATGTTGAGGACGATAGTCACCAGCGCATGAGCAATCACAAGCAACAGCGCGGGAACGAGAATGTACAGGACCAGGTGAGTAGCGAAAAAACGGAACGGGTTCTTGTACTTTTCAAGTCTGCTGTTCACGCGATCCAGATCGCGTCTCAGGCTGTCCAACTCGACGACGATCTCCTGAATTTCAAGGAGAACCGGACGTACGATCCGCAGGTCGCGCGAGCAGTGCTTGCACGCGAGGGCCTCATCCTTGATCGTTTCGGCGCAGAATGGGCATTCCATTAGGATGGTCGGCCGCTGCGAGTTCTGATCATCTCAAGTTCAGCCCTGGCGGTCCGCAACGCATCGCGAAGCAAGTCGCGCTTTCGCAGCAGATCGTCGCGCTCGGCAATCAGCGTATCCGGCGCAGCGATGTCCCGCGAGCAAGTCCTGCAAACGAGGGTACCCGTTGCATTTTCGCTGAGGCAGTAAGGGCATTTCATTAAAATGTTCAGGGTGAGACCTTCAAGACAAAGCTGGTGCTGGCGGGACGGCCGTCCATGTCCTTGATATCCACCCGAACCATATGTTCGCCGGGCGGCAGTTCGGTCTCAGGTATATCGATGCCGTTCGGCAGCAAATAAGGTTTTATTCGGGAAGTAAGATCGACGTTGGGCGAACGCAGGTAGATCACCTTGATCGAATCAGGGTCGATTTTCGTTCCACCGTAGGACTCGAACTTGAGTTGAAGATGCAGCGGGGACTGTGTGGGATTGCCCGGCGAAACAAAGTCGATCTTGGGGCCGCGCAGGATTCCACGCCTGTCAGTGGCAATGGCACCTTTCGGGGGCGGCAGCTTTGCCTCCTCCTCGGTGATCAATTTGGTTGCAGCGTGACCCGCACCTGAGTGCAGCAGGGCGAACGCAACTATGGTTGACACGTAGCTTTTCAAAACAATTTCTCCACGCCGGTGGTTAAATCAACGCACGCCACCATCGCCGATAATGCTGTAGGGAGCCCAGAATAACGGATGCGCATAGGCGAACTCCGTCTTTCCGTCAGCGTTCAGGTAGCCCGGTCCGTCCATCAGCCCCATCATAGCTTGCCGCAAGGCCTCGCTGCGCTCGAGCTTGGGATCGCTTGCCTGCCGCTCAAAGAGATTGGTCACGAGCTGCCGCGCTGACTGTGAATGCACGGACCAATTCGTAACCAGCAACGCGCGGGTGCCCGCGTAGAAGAAAGCTCGCCCGAGGCCTGATGCCGCCTCGGCTCCGGCGCCCGCTCCGGATCCGGTATTGCATGCCGAAAGGACGACCCAGTCCGCGTCCAGCTTGAGCCCGAGAATTTCTTCCATCGTGAGGAGGCCATCGCCCTCATCGCCGGTGACGGTCGGCGAGGACAACGCGAGAGCTGGTTGGGTTAGTCCATTCAATTCACCGGGCACCAGACCATGGGTGGCGAAGGCCAAAATCTTGAAGCCCGACAATTTCATCGCCTTGACGGTACTCTCGGTCGCGTCCTTGCCGAGATACAATACTTTCGATGGATCGGCCTGCAATGCCAGCGCAATCGACTTCAACTCTTCGGCCGTGTCAGGAAGCCGCGGCAGCAGTCCCAGCTCGGCGCTATCTACCCCTTCGAGTTTCGGGCTGCTTCGCCGCTTTAACGGCATGCCGCGGGTAACGGTGCTTCCTGCGTCGGCAACCTGGATTCTGGTTTCGCTCTGTTGAGCTTCGGCTTGTTGGGTCCGGTTGAAATAGGGATCCCCGAAGGCGACGAGTTCGCCGCGGTTTGGCTTCGCGGGAGGAAGCTGCCGCAAGGTGCGCAACGCGGCGGCAGACGGCACCGTCGTCACCGCATGGGTGCGTGCGAGCCAAGCCACGTTTCGGTAGCCGGAAAACAGCGGCTCGTCATCGGGCGCTACTTCTGCGGGCTGCGTTGGCAACAGTGAAATCGGCAACAGACCAAGCGCTCCGTTGGTTACTACGATCAGGTTTTTGGCCGACTTCCATCCGCCTTCGATCGGCTTGAGCAGCAGCGCGTACAGTTCATATGCCAGCTTGGTATCGAACGGTGGAATGTCGGAGATCATGGCCGCTTGTGGTTCCAAGGTCTCGCGGAGTTGGCGGATCTTGCTTTCGATATCACCGCTCGAAGCCTTGATCGCTGCAAAGGCCACCAGGCCAGTCTTGGGCACCGCCCATACGAAGCTGCCGTTCTGCCCGAAGTAAAAAGAAAGCATCGCTTCACCGTCTGCCAGCCTGGTCCTGATTTCGCTTAGGCTTGGTGGTTTCGGTGAAACCAGATCGGCATAGGCTGGAAATTTGTGGTCGATTTCCTGACGTGCTTTGTTGCGCTCTGTACGAAGATGGTTGATGGAGGCGCCGATCGCCTGGACGCCTTTTTCATCTCGCTCTGCGGAGGACAGCGACAGCACATTGTTGAGCATACCCAGTTGAGCGTTGACCTGTTTGGACAGGTCCTGTTCCTTTCGCACGAGGTCCGCAAGCATGGAGTCCTTCGCTGCCGCGCGAGCGCTGGAGGCTGCAAGGGCTTGCTGCACGGAGCGGCCGCGAATGGCGTCGGCAAGCGCAAAGGTCTCTTCTGCAGTCTGTCCGGCCGAACCAGAGTTGCGCGCGAGCAAGGTAAAATAACTTTCGACGACGGCCTGTAGACGCTGCGTTCGTGCAGCTACAACGGTCGTGTTCTCATCATCGGCATTTTCGCGCGAGGCCGCCATCATCACAGGAATTGCGGCCTTGAACTCGCGGGTCGCGTCACTGTCCCGCCCGGCGCGCATTAAACCGACGGCGAGAGTGCCTCGCGCCGACGCTGTATCGAAGTGGGTCTCCCCAACTCTCGAGAGTTGCTTTTTCACCAGTTGCTCGGCCGCAGCAACGCCGACGTCCAGTTGGCCTGAATCATAGAGGGAAAGGATCCTCGACGGGTTAAGCTCGAAGACCTGCCGCCGCTGCGGTTCCCAATTTGCGATGGCCCTATCGATGCGATCGTAGATCGCAGTCGCTTCGCGGCCCTTGCGGTTGAGGTTCAACATGTTGCCAAGTTGCGACAGCAGTTGGACCGTCGATTGTGCATCGTTGGGAACACCCACTATTTCGTTGATGTCCATTGCCACGCGCGCAAGCTGCTCGGCTTCAGCATAGCGACCCTGTTCGACGAGAATGGCAGCCAGCCCCATTACGTAACGGGGCATGGCCGGGTGGTATTTTCCCGTATCTTTCAACCGCGCCAGCAGCGCGCGGCGAGCGTCCACCTCCGCCTCCGCCAACCGGCCCTGATGTGCCTTCATCCGACTCTGGCTGAGTACAGCTGAGTCGACTGCCTGCAAGAGAGTGGTTTCAGCAGGTGGATTTTCGGAGTCCAGGACGCCCTTCATGCCCGCACGTTTACGCTGTTCGGCCACCCGGTACGCGGCCTCAGCATCGCGGAATTGCCCGCGCGACTCAAAAATCAGGGCACGCGCGAAGTCGATCTCGGATTCCCAATTTTGTCCCAACCTGGCGTAGGACGCTCGCCAGCCAGGAAATCCGCTCGTTCGCGCTTCCTGTATCGCTGTCAGGCTCCGGCGCAGGTAGGCTTCCGCCTGTGCCATATCACCCATCTGAATGAGGATCGCCGCGATCGATCGATGAGCGCTGAACTGGTACCCCTTGGCGCCCGGAACGCCGGCGACGTCGCGAAGCTGGCGCAGTAAAAGTTCAAGCGCTTTCTTGGGGTCGCCGGCAGCCGAATACTGGATTGAGGCGAATTGTATCAATCGTCCCATCATATTCGGGCTTACTGCGCCACGTCCGACCTCCATGGCCTTGTTCGCATCGGCCAACGACTCCGCGAGCATACCTAGCTGGGCACGTGCATTGCCGCGGTCGAAATAAAACTGCGCCAGATCCCCCCGTGATTCTTTTCCAGTAGGCGCGGAACTGGCGTCGTCTTTCAATTCCGCAATCTTTTTGAGATCGGGCTTCTCGCTATCGAGAATCGCAGTGATGTCGGAAATGGTGCGGGGCGGAGCAACAAATCCAGCAGGAAGTGAAGAGTTCGGCGAAATCTTCGGTGTACTCTCGGCGGGCAAGGCGACAGCCACGTTCGCACGTCCGTTCGCCGCATTGAGGGCGGACATCATGCAGGCGCGAACCTGTGGCTTGGCTGTGGCTCGGCACGCCTCGAGGTTACCTGCGCCACCACTCGATCGCATGCACGCCTGCACGATCGGCCTACCGACCGTCGTTCGGCAGTTTTCGAGTGCTTCCTCCTTGGAAAGTGCGGACGCTGAATCGGTTGAAGCGATGAGCAGGCCGACTATCAGAATTCCGCTGGCGCTTCGAAGTTGCGGCCGAGGGTTTCCACGGTCAGTGTTTCCGGCATGGCGAAATCGCATCAGAAACTGCCTTATTATAATGCGCGTAGGGTTGATTTATCTGGTTGGAAAACAATTCCTCGGCGATACCAAAAAGCTGGCGCTCACGTTTGCTGAATATGCACGCAGATGGCAACACGGAACCGCGTCCGCAGGGTTGTTCCCCCCAATCTTGGCACGGGCCGTCCATTCAGCGGTGCTTGAAGGAACGTTGCTGCTGAGGCGTGACCAGCCGGTCGAATGGATACTTCAAGGAAAGAAGCTCAGCCAGAGAAGGCGACGGAAAAAGAGATCATCTTGCAACAGTCATGAAATTAGAAGGAGGCGGTTTGAACCGCAAATTCGGAAACCCAACTAAGGGCGCGCCCCGATCGATCATAGCTACCAGAATCGTTATGTCGACCGCTTTCCTGCGCGTAAGGCGCCATGAGCGGCTGAGGCAAGTCCTCGCCGAAGTTCGGTTCGTTGTGGCCGATCGCAACAGGCCATGCGGGAACCCCTGGAAGCGGAAGCCCTCAAAAAAGATGCGGCCAGCTCTTGGGGGAGAACTGGCCGCGCGCGAACCGGTCTGGGACGGGGAGGGGTGGGGATGTGACCGGGTCGCGTGTCTCCTTGTACTTATCTGTTGCTATCGCGCATCGCGTGCGCTGGCAGTGGCGACCGCCGGCCGGTTGTCACCGAGCGAAACCCAGACGTTCGCGTCGCTCTGCGACTGACGCTTGACGAAGCGGTACCCGGTCTCGGTCCATGCCACGACGTTTTCATTCTGGTTGTCCAGGATGAACTCGCCCTTGTCGGTCTTCACGGTCAGAACCGCGTGGCCTTCGCCCTTCTTGTCCCGCACGACGGTGATCAGCAGCGCCTCACGCGGCCAGCCGCCATCGATCAGCATCTTGCGCTTCAAGAGAACGTAGTCTTCGCAGTCGCCGTAGCCGTCGGTCGGCAGCGACCATTTCTCGATGACGCCCCAATGTTCGAGGTCGGTCATCGGCTTGATGGATTCGTTGACCCAGCGGTTCACCCGCACGAGATCCCGCCACGCCGTCTGCGACATCACGACATCCCGTGGTTGCGACGCGCCGCCATGGCAGTCGGTGGGCCTCTCGGCGCAGAATTCAACCCAGCCGATTGGCGCTCGCGCAACGTCGCCGAGGCTGGCGTAGGCAACTCGTTCGTCGCCGGCGTGCGCCGACGCACTCATTCCCATCAGGACGGCGAAAATCGCCAATCGCTTCCGGTCTCCCCTGAACCCCAACATTGTGGCCCCCGTTTTTTGTTGGGACCACATGTCGCAGAAAGGTTTTTCGCCGCCGCTAAGTAAGCCAAGTAGATACGAGACAAATACAAGTAAAAGGCGCAGCTAATTCGATCTATACTTGAGTCAAATAGGTCTAAAATTTTAATTGTCTGCAATCGACTCAATTTTTATGCATTAACGGCTTGAGTGTTGAAATGGTTGAAGTTTCGGCGCTGGAGCCCGGTCACGTTAGCCGAACCTGCAGGCGCGCCAAACCGCCCGCCCGGTATCGGAACACTGTGGATGTTGGTTGTGTGGCTACACAGCCAGAGGCTCGAGCCGGGCGAACGCTTTACCGCGCGGTAACGCTGTCTTCGAGCGTTTCGGCGAGCTGCTCATGGATGAACTCGAGCGCGAACCCTTCCTCGAGGTTTCGCACCACCCGGGCATGGACCTTGCCCAGAAGCACGACCGACTTCACGGGCGGTCGATTTTCTGCGGCGATGGCGGCTCCCGATAGCGACATGTCGATGATCCGACAGGTCATCTTGGTACCGTCCTCGAGCGTGAGCAGAGCAATCGGGTTTCGCGGCACGATTCGGTCGTGGCGACGATCTTCCGGCAGGTTCAGGATGTCGCGGTTGGCGAGCCAGGTGAGCTGGGCAGCGAGTTTGTCCCGCTTGCGGGCGGTAGCGCCCACCGTCATGGCGAAGCCATTGTCAATGATGCGCGTAATCTTGCCTTCAACCCTGCCAATATGATCGAGATAGGCGATCACGCGGTCGCCGACATTGCCGATACCGGGCGCCAGCAGGGCTAATCCTCCCGGCGACATGTTGATGATCTGACAGGGAAACTCCCGGCGATCGGGCAGCATATAGCGGCCAAGCAGGTGAATCTTCACCCGCTGAAAGCGTCGGCGTTCTTCGGCGGCCGGAACTATGGATTTCTTGATCGCCAACGCCATCTTCGCCACCGACAACCCGGGGATACAGTGTCTCCCGACCCTACGTCCAGCAGGGTTAACGACCCGTTAGCGGCGCTTGCTTCAAGTAGATGCACGTCAACTCTGCATGAGCGCAGCGTTGGCACCGCGACCGGTCTCGAATAACCTTTCTTTCGGCGCCCACAAAACGAAAAGCAGGCGCGAGAGGAAGCCAATGGAACAGATTCGCGTATGCACCTACGATGGTCCCGGAGCACGGCCGGTGATCCGCAGCGTGCCTTGGCCCAAAATCCCGAAAAAAGGCGCGTTGATAAAAGTCGGCGCGTGTGGCGTTTGCGGAACCGATCTGCACATCCTGAAAGGCCATTGGCCGAAGCCGCTGCCATGGCCGTTTACGCTCGGCCACGAGATTGGCGGGGTGCTTGTCGAGGTTGGTCCGGACTTCAACCAGGACTTCATGAGCAAGCCGCTGAAGGTCGGATCGAAAGTGATGATCCCGCCATTGATGCCGTGCGGCCATTGCTACTACTGCATCCACTACCCGCAAAGCGCGAACAAGTGCCTGACGCCCGTGTACTACGGCCGTTATCTCGGATTCGACAAGGCGCCGCACCTGTGGGGCGGCTGGGCTGAATACGTGTACGTCGATCTCGAAATGCTGCCCGGCACCAAGATATACAAACTGCCCGATGACATGTCGCTGCGGCTTGGCGCGCTATCGGAGCCTTTGACCTCATGCATTCGCGCCTTCAATCGCGCCACTCGCGCCGGCGGCTTTAGCTGGGGCGATACCGTTGTAGTCCAGGGCTCAGGCCCCATCGGGATACTTGCGGTAGCGGCGGCTCAAGAGATGGGCGCCGGCCGAATCATCTGTGTCGGCGCGCCCGAAACCCCAAGGCTCAAATTGGCGCGCAAGTTCGGAGCTGAAGCAACCGTCGACATCGAAGAGTTCAAGACGCCGGAAGCACGCATCACGAAAGTGCGTGACATCGTGGGCGGCTTCGGTGCCGATCTGGTCATGGATTGCTCGGGACACCCAAGCGCCGGGCCGGAAGGCATAGAGATGCTGCGCGATGGTGGCACCTATGTCGAGATGGGACAGTTCACGGATGCGGGCTCCATCAACACGTCATGGCATCGCATCTGCACCAAGGATCTCAATGTTCTGGGGTCGTGGGGATTCACCGGCAACGATTTGCCGCTCGGGGTCGACATGCTGTATCGGACTCGCGAAAAATATCCTTGGCTCGAGATGCAGACGCTCTATCCGTTTTCAGAGCAAGGCATTGGCCAGGCCGTCGCGGACGCAATGGCGATGAAGACGGTCAAATCCACGATCATGCCATGGCCAGAACTGGCGGATTAATTGCGTACTCGTGTGCGCGTCAACAGAAGTGGCTATCAGCGAAGCTGTCCGGCGCTCATCTCAGGCCCTCATAGACCATGAAGCCACGCGCGACCGCCAGTTTCCGCAAGGCGCGGGGAAGAAGCTTTTGCTGCTCGTGCCCAAGATAGCGGTATGAGGTGAGCTTCAGGTCGCTCAGGACACCGTGTTCGCCTTCGAACGGCACCAGCAGCCCTGTCAAGCTCATCGGCGTGTGGGCACGGGCGCTGAACGGCAACAGCAACAATTCGAGGTGAACTGTCGAACCGTCATGCGAGGTGGCTGATATGCCGGCGACCGCTGCCAGCATCTCCTCGGTAACAGCTACGATGATTTCCTCGATCTCCCGGCGTGCATCGAGGGCGAACAGGCCGGAAAAGCTCTGGTCCTTTACGTCGCGGCCGAGCAGGGAACAAACCCGCGTGCCGGCGACCCGAAACGGATAGCCAGCGGCTGCGTCATAAGACAACACAAAGACGTCCCCGAGCAGTCCGCGCATTGCGCCCGGCTCGATCTCGCTGCGGTCGGGGGCCGGCGCGCCGGCGCGTTTCTTGTCCCAATAGGCGAAGAACTCGCGAGTAGATGGATGTTTCATGCTCTACCTTGCTACGCGTCCGGCTCGGCGGGGACACATCTGTCCCGTTTTTGCGCAGGCGCGCTCCCTTCTCTGTTGTGCAAGACAGGCTTTGCAGCGTCCATGCCGATGACTGATCTCGGCCGCCCCAGACGGAGCTTTTGTGTCGTTAAGGTTAAATTAACCATGCCGCGGAGCTTGCGGGGCTACAGCTGTGCGGGGCACTGGCCTGAAGTCGGCAGATCTACTCCGCGGCCTGACGCATATCTTCGATTGGCTCCGAATTCGCGTTCGCTTGCCGCGGTCGACCCATCAGAACCGGTTGAAAGAGCACGGCGGCGGCCATGGTGCATAGGAGCGACAGGGCCATCAACTTGCCCATGCTCGACATCCCGGGGTAGCTGGAAGACCACATGCTTCCGAACGCGATGGCATTGGTCATCGCGCTAAAGACGACAGCCCGCGTCAGGGTGGATTGCAGCAGTCCGGTTTTTCCGGCGCGCCAGGCCATGATGTAATAGATCTTGAACGCGACGCCGACGCC
>JBJMTO010000065.1:0-34044 GCA_045811665.1 Bradyrhizobium sp. | reverse complement strand
GTGTTCAGCGTGAACACATGGCCGTCATCAACGTCGGTGTCGTTAGCCAGCACATTGATCGTCAGCGTCTGGTTTTCCGTGCCGCTGGCGCTGTCGGCCACCGCAACCGGGCCGTCATTGGTGCCGGTGATGGTCACATCGATCTGCCTGACGATCACCCCGCCGTTTTGATCGCTAAGTGTGATCGTGAAGCTCTCGACGCTGGTCTGACCGGCGGCGAGATATTTGAACGCCGAGTCCGCCACCGTGTAGGTCCAGGTCAGCTGTCCGCCCGTACCCGTGCCAGTGGTATCATGGCTCTTCACAGCAGTGAGCGAGCCAAGCACGGAACCAATCGGCATACCGGTCGGCGACACCAAATGCACGTCGGTAAGGTCGACGTCGGAGAACGCAATGGTGCCGGTATCGGACAGATAGCCGCCCGGCGTGCCCTGCTCGGTCACCGCCCCGGTCACGTCCGTCGCCGCCACCACTGGCGCATCGTTGGTACCTGTGATCGTGACGTCGATATGCCGTGTGATCACGCCGCCGTTTTGGTCGCTAAGCGTGATCGTGAAGCTCTCGATCCGGGTCTGATCTTTCGCCAGATACTCGACCGCCGAGTCCGCAACAGTGTAATTCCAGGTGATCACCCCACCTAGGCCGATGCCGGTAGTGTCGCTCGTCACGCTCGCCGTTAGCGTGCCCAGCGCGCCGGCCGAGGCCGTGATCGTTGGGCTGATGACGTGCACGTCAGTGAGGTCGAGTTCGGTGAAGGTGATGAGACCGCTGTCAGTGAGGTTGCCGCCTGGGGCGACCTGCTCCGTAACCGCGCCGACAACATCCTCAGAGGTGATGATTGGCGCATCGTTGGTGCCTACCAACGTAATGGTCACGTCGCGCGTTACCTGCGCGTCGTTGTTATCGGTAATCGTGACGGTATAGACTTGGGTGATGGTCTGGCCCTTGGCCAGCGACTGCAACACCGGATTGTCATCCGCAAGCGTGAAGCTCCACCCCACGGTCGCGGTGTTGCCGGTGTCGGTGTTGATCTCGGCAACCCCCGAGGATCCCGAGGTCAGTGCAAACGTCCCGATCTGGCTGATGTTATCGGTAAACCCCGGCAGATGTGCGCTCGAGGTGGACGACTTCAGCGCAAACCCCGCATTATGGGTATCGATCAAATCGACATCCTTGAACGTTATCGTGCCAACCGACGACAGATTCGTCGCTACCGAATCTTCGGTCAGTACTGGCGCGTCACCGGTCGAGGAGACAATGGTCGGAATGTCGTTGGTGCCAAGCAGCGTCACGACGACGTCTTGCGAAACTCCGTTGCTTAGAGTGATCGTATAGACCTGGGTTACGGTCTGGCCCATCGCCAGCGATTGCAGCACCGGGTCACTGTCCGGAATTGTAAAGGTCCAATCCACCGCCACGCTGACGGCAACGTTGGCAAAGACTCCGCCGAGCCCAAACGTGCCGATCTGGGTGACGTTATCGCTAAAGCCCGGCAGTTGCGCGCTTGACGTCGACGACTTCAGCGCAAACGTGGCGCCGAGTGCACCGCCCGCATTGCCGTCGGTAAATACGACCGTTCCGGAATTCGAAAGATTGAGGTCTCCCGCCACCGAATCTTCGACCAAGGTCGAACCATTGATGGCAAAACGAGGGAAGAAGAGCATCTCCGCTGAGCTGTCGATCAGGGAAGCCGTGGAAGTGGTGCCCTTGCCAATTCCAGGCATCTGCAGGTCGAACGGCGTGTCACCTGCCGTTTTCGTTGTACCGAGGATATCCGCAAGACTATTTCCGCTTGAGCCGAGAGCGAATTGGACCTTTGGGTTTACGTTGTCGGTGAATTTTATCGAGAATACGTCGGTGATCAGCCGTTGCACCTCAGGCGAAAGCGGGGCCGTGGTGATGCTGACCAAGCCCTGACTGATCGATACTTGCTGCCCGGCCTGATTCACCGTTGCGAGCGGTATGAGCGTGTTCTTTTCGAACAGGATGTACGAACCCGTGGTGCCGTCGGGCTCTACCAGAACGTGGAATTTCGCCCGTGGAGGCGGCGGAGGATTTGGATCGGGCACCACACTCGGGACTTGAAACTCGATTTCAGCCAGCACCGCGGTGCCGCGGATGCCCATCGTCGCCACCGGCGTATCGACCTTCATATCGCCGTGTTTTGCCGTTTCGCCGGCGACGAAAGAGATGGTTCCCGCCACCAGGCTGAGGAGCGATGAATTGTTCGACCCGTTCGGGTCGTAGACCATTTCGTTGAGCACCATTCGCGCGTTCGAGGAGAGGCCGAACACGGTGCCATCGATGAAAGTAATGCCGAGCGTCGAATCCGAGCCGGACTGAACGACGTCCCCTTTTTCGACGTTGTCGCCATTGTTCAGAATGATCGAGACGCCGTTTCGGGTAGCGGTCGCGGTACCGGTCAGCTTGCTGACATGGCCGATCACCTTGCCCACGCTGGCGCCGCCACCCGCCTGAGCGAATTGGGTGTGCCCGCCTGTCAACGCGCTGACGAGATCGCCCGTCAGGTGAGCGCCGTCAGGCGACGACAACGGCGCGCGCTTGTCGCCTTTGAAGTAATCCTGCAGCAGCAGATCGTGGCCGTCCTTTGAGACGATGAGATCGAGGCCCGACCGCTTGAAATCGCCGTTGAAAAGCAGCTGGGCATCCGGGACGATTATGGCGTCCGCAGGCGCATGCCCACCATGCTTGGTAATCGTCTCGACATGGCTGCGCGCTTGCACGCCCAAGCCGTCAACCGAGATCGAGTCGATTTTGCCCGTGTAATTCAAAAGGGCCACCAAAAATGGTTACGTCAGGAAAAATTTGAAAATTCTATTCTTTGCATATCATCAAGTTAAGCGTTCGGAAACCATCTCGTACTTGTGCAAGCCCGCTCAAAGTCCACATGGCGAGGCCGCACCGCCATCGTCTGCTTGCGAGCAGATCGATCGACAAGCATTAGACGCGAGAAATTCCCGTATTTTGATGATCAACCAAGCCTTGCCGCCACCCCCGATGTAATCGTAAGTACAACATACCCTTTCAATACTGAACTAAGCTTGGCCAAGGTACATTCCTTCGGGTATTCTGCCAAATTGGCCGTGCCAAATCTGTGATGTGGCTAACAGACGGCAACAATTAGCTATATCCACGGGAATCGGCGGCGCAGAGGAATGCCTGTGCTTCCGGCCTGCGACCAGCCGATACGAGCCCTCAACGGCAGATAGTTAAATATCTCAGGAATTAGGCAAGCCGATTTTCAGCCTGTTTCACAGCTGTCGCGGCCCATCGGCCTGCTTTAAGCAGAACAAAAGCACCCCCGCCCATCATCGCCCCTGCAGAACGATCCGGACACGAGCTGGCCAAGGAGCTGAGCCGATGCCCGGACGATGGGGCATCAAATGGGCTTTTTCGGTCACAGGCACGCTCGACGTGCCGCCATGCTTGCGTGCGCACTGGCTTGGTTTGCATGGCCGGAAGATCTCAACGCCGGCACATCGGAGCGCTCGAGAGCGCCGGAAGCTGGCAGTTCCACCGAGCCCTTTGGCCTTCCCGCATCCCCGCTGTTCGCAGGGGCGCTGCGGGAGAAATGGCGTGCCGTCGAGCGCAAGCTGGACGATGAAAGGGTGCAAATGGCGCTTTGCGACGGCGATCGCGAGCGCTGCGCATCCCCGGCAGCGTTGCGTTTGCTCGCCATCGTCGATGAGGCGAGAGCCCGCGAAGGGCGCGCGCGATTGGGTGAAATCAACCGCGCAATCAACCTGGCGATTCGGCCGATGAGCGATCAGGCGCAATACGGCCAGATGGACGTCTGGAGTCCGCCGCTCGCGACCTTTGCGCACGGCGCCGGCGATTGCGAAGACTACGCGATCGCCAAGTTTTTCGCGCTGCATCAGGCCGGCGTCTCGCCCGAGGATCTGCGGATCGTGATCGTGCGCGACAGAATGCGCGGCGAGGACCACGCGGTCGCAGCGGCACGGCTCGAGGGCCATTGGCTGACCCTGGACAATCGGGGCATGGCGATGGTCGAGGACGGCAATGCCACACACTACCGGCCGCTGTTTGTGATCGACCAGCATGGCCTCATGCGATATGGCGATGCACCGCAACTGGCGGACATTCCCCAGCGCTTTGGTACAGAGGCATCGCTGCCGAATGCCGCTATGCAGCCGGCACTCTCATCCACCAACTGATCCCGAATACCGGCAAGAGCATAACCTCGCCCGCGCCAAAATCATTGACATGTCCGCGCCCAACTCGATGATACGTCGGCAGGCAAGCCGAAAGCTTGCTCCGAACGGGGGTCGGGATGCGGGGAATTCTGCTGGCGGCTGTTGCACTTCAGATATGTTCGGCCCATTCGGCGTTCGCCGAAAGCCAGGCAGCAGGCCCGGCACGTTCAATGACCGAGGCGCTGCCGCTGTTTGAAAAGAATCGCTGCTCTGTCTTCAAAGATCCGGCCGATCAGCTGTTCTGCGGCGACCCCGAACTGAACGCCATCGCCACCAGACTCAGCACCGCAATTGACGATCGGCTCAGGCGTGTAGCCAATCGTCCCCTTGCAATTGCTGAAAATGCCGAATGGATCAGGGAACGCGATTCAAGCTGCGGGATATTCCAGACCCAAGCTATTCCCAACCAATACGTCAAATCCGTCCAGAGTTGCCTGTTGAAGGAGACCGAGGACAGGATCGAAATGCTGAGCGATCCGAACTTCGATTGTCTTGCGACCAATACCACCGCCGGATTGTTGATCTGCAGCGACCCCGACCTGACGCTGGCGAAGGCAGAACTCAATGACCACGTGCTTGATCTCGTCGCCAAGTTGAAGGGCGACGAGGCAAGGAACGCGCTCGGCGAATACGAGCGATGGGGCAGAGAACGGGATCGCAAATGCGGCTTGGTCGGCAAGGACAACGTGCCGATCGAGGAGCTGTCGTCCTCCGCCGGCTGTCTTGCTAGCTATCTCAATGAAAAGAAGGTGGAGGTCATCGGCGCAAAGGGCGACCCGAAAAAAATCTTCCAGCGCCGCCTGGTCTCGCTGTTGCCGGATGCCGATGCTGTCGATTTGTGTGTAGCGCAAATCCATTCGGCCAATGGGTGTGACAATTTCCTCACCGTCAGCGAGGTGCTTCAGATCGACAACGAAGTGGCGGAACAAAGCGCGCTGGTGACAGCCGCGGTTGAGATGATCGTGCTGTCGCCCTTTGCGGTCTGTAGTCCAATCGCCTCCAGCTGCACCGGGACCTGCTGGGATCCGAAAACAGGTAAACCAAGTCCGGCGTTTGCAAGCCGGGACAGTCTTGCCGTGGCACACCGGGTTCAGATCGGGAAGACGTTCGCGTTTCAGAAAACCAACACCGGCTGGCGCTGCGGCACCACCTCGCTACAGCCGCTGGATTTCGGCATAGCTCAAAGCGTACCTTAGTTTAGCAAGAGCATCGCGCATCGAACTGCGTGAATGAAATCTCGACGCTACAAAAACTGTCTCTTTTCCCGCGCATGTCGTCATGCGATTGACGCCGGCCCGATCTGAGGTACCATCCTCGCCGATCCGCTAGAGATCGCAGGGGAGGACAAGATGGCACGTTCGTCGCGCCTGGATTTTGCTCGCCGTTTCTTTCTCAACACCAAGACAATTGTGGACCGCAAGGCATCGCCGTGGCCGACACGGGTTGCCTTCGTCGCCATTGCGATCGGGTTCGGCCTGGTCTCCATAAATCAGCCGATCGCGCAGAACGCGTCCAAGGGATCGCCCGACCACATCAAGGCGGTGACGTCGGCGGTGGATAGCGCCTGGATCAAGGCCAATAGCGCGACATCAAAAGATTGGCCGACCACGGGTCTCGACTACGCCGAGACGCGATTCAGCAAGCTCAACCAGATCAATACGGACAACGTAAAGAACCTCGGCCTGGTGTGGAGCTACCCGCTGGTGTCCTCGCGCGGCGTCGAAGCCACGCCGGTGGTCGTCGATGGCATCATGTACCAGACCGCGTCGTGGAGCGTGGTGCATGCGATCGATGCCCGCACCGGCAAGAGAATCTGGAGCTTCGATCCTGGGGTCAACCGGGAGCAGGGCTACAAAGGCTGCTGCGACGTGGTCAACCGCGGTGTTGCGCTGGACAAGGGCAAGGTGTTCGTCGGAGCTTACGACGGCCGCTTGATCGCGCTGGACGCCGTCACCGGAGCGAAGATTTGGGAAAAGGACACGCTGATCGATCGCGACCATTCCTATACGATCACCGGCGCGCCACGGGTGTTCAACGGCAAGGTGCTGATCGGCCAGGGCGGCGCTGAGTACGGCGCGCGCGGTTACATAACGGCTTACGACGCCGAGACCGGAAATCAGGTGTGGCGCTGGTTCACGGTGCCGGGCGATCCTTCAAAGCCGTTCGAAGACCCCTCCATGGAAGCCGCGGCAAAGACCTGGGATCCAGCCGGCAAGTGGTGGATCAATGGCGGCGGCGGCACGCCTTGGGACACCATCACCTATGATCCCGATCTGAATCTCGTCTACATCGGGACCGGAAACGGGTCACCCTGGAATCGCGATGTGCGAAGCCCTTCCGGCGGCGACAATCTTTACCTCGCCTCCATCGTGGCGCTCAACGCCGACACGGGAAAGTATGCCTGGCACTACCAGGAGACTCCCGGCGACCACTGGGACTACACGTCCACGCAGCCGATGATCCTCGCCGACATCACAATCGAGGGGACGCCGCGCAAGGTCATCCTGCATGCGCCGAAGAACGGTTTCTTCTTCGTCATCGATCGCACCAACGGCAAGTTCATCTCGGCCAAGAACTTCGTCGATGTGAACTGGGCGACAGGCTATGACGCTAACGGACGCCCGATCGAAGTTCCGGCCGCACGCGCCGATCAAGCCTATGACAGCATCCCGGGGCCGTATGGCGCCCACAATTGGCATCCGATGTCGTTCAATCCGCAGACTGGTCTGGTCTATCTGCCGGCTCAGAACGTGCCGTTGAATCTGACGCCGGAAAAGAAGCTTGTGCACAATGCGCCCACGCCGGGCAAGTTCGGCGGCACGACCGGCTGGAATATCGGTTTCATGCTGAACGCAACAGAGCCAAGGGCGCCTGCGTTCGGCCGGCTGCTGGCCTGGGATCCCATCAAGCAGAAGGAGGCCTGGCGCGCCGAGTATGTCGCGCCATGGAATGGCGGCACGCTTACCACCGCGGGCAACCTCGTGTTCCAGGGAACAGCGGACGGTCGCTTCATCGCCTACAATGCCGCCACAGGCGAGAAGCTCTGGGAGAGCGCAACCGGGACCGGCGTTGTTGCGGCCGCCTCCACCTACCTGATCGACGGCGTGCAGCACGTTTCGATCGCCGTCGGTTGGGGCGGCGTATTCGGCATCTCACAGCGCGCGACGGATCTCCAAAGCCCTGGGACGGTTTACACATTTGCCATCGGCGGCAAGGCTCCGCTCCCGGAATTCACCAAGTACCAGACCACCACTCTGCTCGAGGGCGTCAAGTATGATCCAAAAGACGTGCCCGAGGGTACCGCGCTCTACGTGGCGGCGTGCGCGACCTGCCATGGCGTGCCTGGCGTCGACAAGGGCGGCAACGTCAGGAACCTCGGTTATGTTTCGACCGAGACGATCGCGAACCTGAAGGACTTCGTCTTCAAAGGTCCATTTTCTGATCGCGGCATGCCCGACTTCACCGGCAAGCTGAAGGAAGAGGACGTGGTGAAGATCCAGGCCTTCATCCAGGGCACCGCGGACGCGATCCGTCCGAAGAAGTAGCGATGTAAATAAAAAGAAGGGCTGCGTGCGAGACCCGCGCGCAGCCCTTTTTGTTGTAGTCGGGAAGACAACGATCAGAACGACAGGCTGTCCTTCACCAGCACCCAGCGGCCGTTCTGGATTTGCTGGACCTGCGTTATGGTGTTGGCGAGGTGATCGGTCTTGGTGAACTTGGTCGGTGGCGAGTTGAATATGTCCAGGAACTTGTCGCCGGACTCCAGCGCGTCGAGCATTTTCTGACCGGTGAGATCCTTGCCGGCCTTGTTCACATAATGCGCGAACGTCATGATCGCGTTGTAGCCGATGATCGCCTGGGTATTGGCGTCGCTGCCGAACATCTTCTTGTAGTTGAGCAGCCAGTCCTTCACTTTTCCTTTGGCGGTGTCTTCATAGGGAATTTCAAAGCCCGACGCGGCATAGAGGCCTTCCACTGCCTCTTTTCCAAGTGCCGGCACTTCAAGCACGTTGGTCGGGGTTGCGCCCAGGAATGTAACGTCCCAACCGAGCTTCTTGGCCTCGCCCATCGCACCGATGGTCTCGCGGATTATGGTGCCGAGCAGCACCATGTCACAGCCATCGGATTTCATTTTCGCGATCGGCGCACTGAAATCAGACGCGCCGCGCTTGAAGCTGGTGATCGAGGCCGGCGTTATCTTCATCGCCGCGAGCTGCTGGTTGAAACCATCAAGCACGTTTTTGCCGTACTCATCATCCTGGTGCAGGATACAGGGCTTCTTGAAATTCTTGCCCTCCATCATGAACTTGAGCGCGGCGCGCGTGCTTTCGACATAGGGCAGCAGGTTGTTGAACTTCAGCCTTTCCTGCGGCTTCGCCGGGTCGAACTT
Source organism: Bradyrhizobium sp. (assembly GCA_045811665.1). Taxonomy (GTDB): domain Bacteria; phylum Pseudomonadota; class Alphaproteobacteria; order Rhizobiales; family Xanthobacteraceae; genus Bradyrhizobium. The sequence continues at coordinate 25,419 of JBJMTO010000065.1, read as the reverse complement.
GAAAGTGAATTCGGCCGCGGTCAGCGGAAACAGCTGCAACACACCCGCATCGAAAAGAATGTCCTGCGCTGCGAGCACGGTGGGCGAACCCATCGGGCCGACCATGGCGAACACCTTGTCGCGCTCCACCATCTTCTGGGAGGCGAGCACCGCCCTCTTCGGATCGTAGCCGTTGTCCTCCAGGACCATTCGAATCTTGCGGCCGTTGATGCCGCCGGCTGCGTTGATTTCCTCCACGGCCATCTTCATGCCGTTGGACACGGGAACGCCCCAGAACTTGATCGGGCCGGACAAGTCCTGATGAGTGCCGATCACGATCTCGTTGGCCGAGATGCCTTCATTGGTCACCTTGGTCTGGGCTGCGGCCGGCAGGCAGGTCAGCGCAAGGGCGCTCACCGCAACGCCCAGCGCCTTTAACGATTTCGACATTGCAGTCTCCTCTTCCTTGGCCCGTGTTGCGCGAAGGGTCGGGCCCTTTAATCCTTCGCCTTTTTCAAAGTTGCTGCCGCTCACGCGACGGCTCGCTCGCCATACATGGCTTCGATGTCAACCGCGTAACGTTTGTTCACGAAGCTCCGCTTCAGCTTCATGGTCGGAGTCAGTTCCTCATCCTCCGGCGTCAGTTGCCGCTCGATCAGGAAGAATTTCTTTATGGTCTCGACGCGAGCGAAGTTCGCATTTACCGCCTCGATCTCGCGATGGATCAAATCCTGAATCTCCGCGGCCCGACAGAGGCTCGCATAATTGGTGAAGGGAATGTCATGGTCCTGGGCAAATTTCTCGACATTCTCCTGGTCGATCATGATCAGGCAGGTCAGATAAGGCCGCTTGTCACCGATCACGACCGCATCGGAAATGTAAGGTGAGAACTTCAGCTGGTTCTCTATCTCCGACGGAGTGATGTTTTTACCGCCCGAGGTGATGATGATGTCCTTCATCCGGTCGGTAATCTTGACGAATCCTTCATTGTCCATGGAGCCCACATCGCCGGTGTGGAGCCACCCCTTCGCATCGATGGTCTCTTCGGTCTTTTCGGGTTGGTTGAGATAGCCCATGAACAGGAAGTCGCCCCGTATCAGGATTTCGCCTTGTGGCGAGATCGCAACCTCTCCCCACGGCACGGCCGTTCCGACCGAGCCGAGCTTGACCCGATCGGGCATCAGCGTGGCAACGCCGCAGTTTTCGGTCTGCCCATACACCTCGCGCATATCGATGCCGAGCGCGAGATACCAGCGGATCAGCTCGGGCGCGATCGGGGCAGCACCGGTCAGAGCGAGCCGGCAACGGTCCAGGCCAAGCATGCGCCTTATGTTGCGGAACACGAGCCAGTACGCCGCGTGGTTTGCCATCCGCAGAGCTAGCGAAGGAGTACCACCTTCCAACCTGCAGTCCGTAATGCGATAGCCCACGTCCAGCGCCCGCCTATACATCCAGTTTTGGAGCGGGGTCGCATCCTTCAGAGCGATCGTGATTCCCGAATAAAACTTCTCCCAGATTCGCGGCACGGCCAAGAACGCGGTCGGCTGCACTTCCCGCAGATTGTCCGGCACCGTTTCCGGGCTTTCGGCGAAGTTCATCACCGAGCCCAAGGCAAGAGAGATGTAATAGCCGCCGACGCGCTCAGCGACATGGCACAGCGGGAGGAAAACAAGCCGCTCTTCGGCGTCGGTGGAAGGAAACAGGTCATTGGCGTGACGCATCTGGTGCGTCACGCCGCGGTTGGAATGCATGGCGCCCTTGGCAGGGCCGGTGGTGCCGGAGGTGTAGACCAGGATGGCGAGATCGTCGGCGCCTCGGCTTCCAATCATCTCATCCCACAGCGTCTCGCGGCCGATCATGTGATTGCTGCCAAGCGCCATGAATTCATCCAGCGACATCACCATCGGATCGCTGAAACCGCTCAGGCCTTCCATGTCGAAGACGACGATGGTCTGCAGGGTCGGGCAGCGCGCCCGGCATGATAGTATTTTGTCGAGCTGTTCCTCATCCTCCGCAAAGATTACCTTGGTCGCGGAATCGTTGATGAGGTATTCGACCTGAACCGAAGAATCGGTCGGGTAGATGCCGGAGGACACGCCGCCGGCGCACAGAATGCCCATGTCGGCAAACACCCATTCCGGCACCGCATTGGCAATGATCGACGCGACGTCGCCCTGCCGGAAGCCTTTGGCGTGAAGTCCGTAGGCAATTTGCCGGGATATCTGGAGCCACTGCACCCAACTGGTGGGTTGCCAGATCCCGAACTTCTTTTCGCGGATGGCCGGCCGATCGCCACGGGTTTTCGCCGCGAGGAGAAAGCTCTTCGCGATGGTGTCAGCGACTGTCAGCACTGCCGGTCCGGCCATGCTTGTTCCTCCCTGTCGTGACCCGCCTCGGAGGCCGTTTTGGCACGCCCAGGCAGGCCGTATTCAACGCCAAGTCTTCTTCTTTTTCCAGCGCCGTTCGCCTCGCGCGCCGGCTTCCTTGGCTCCAAGATAGAATTCCTGAATGTCCTTGGAGTGCATCAGGCGGTCGCAACTATCGTTCATGACGACCCGCCCGATCTCCAGAACGTAACCATAGTGCGCCGTCTCCAGCGCCACCTTGGCATTCTGCTCCACCAGCAGGATCGACATGCCCTGTTCCTCATTGACGCGCCGAATGATGGTAAAGATTTCCTTCACCAGAATTGGCGACAGGCCGAGTGAGGGCTCGTCGAGCAGCAACAGCGTCGGGCGGTTCATCAGCGCCCGGCCGATCGCCAGCATCTGCTGTTCGCCGCCTGAGAGTTGCCCGGCAGCCTGGTTGATCCGTTCACGCAACCGCGGAAAATATTTATACACCCGCTCGAGATCCTCGGCGACCGCGTCGCGATCACGGCGCGGATAGGCGCCCATCATCAGATTCTCCCGCACGCTTAGAAACGGAAACACCTCCCGCCCCTCGGGCACGTGGCTTACGCCGAGCCGCACGATCTTGTCCGCTTCCATCCGCTGGATCGGCTTGCCAAGGAATTCAATCGAGCCTTTCTGCGGGTCGAGAATTCCGGAGATGGTCTTGAGCACGGTGGTCTTGCCTGCGCCGTTGGCGCCGAGCAGTGTCACGATCTGGCCGCGCGGGACCTCGAGGCTGATGCCTCTGATTGCCATGATCGGCCCGTAATAGCTTTCGATGTTGCTCAGTTTCAAAATGATGTCGGGCGCGCTCATGCCATTGCCTCAACTGCCGAGATAGGCGGCGACGACGTCGGGGTGCTGCTGCACCTCCGAAGGCGTGCCCATCGCGAGCACCTTGCCGTAGTTCAGCGCGATCACCCGGTCGGACACCCGGTTCACGAGCGTCATGTCATGCTCGACCATCAACACGGTGACGCCGAGTTCGCTTTTCATGTCGCGGATCCAGAACGACATGTCGTCGGTCTCCTCGACATTCAGTCCCGAGGACGGCTCGTCCAGCAGGATCAGCTTGGGCTCCGTGCACAAGGCCCTCGCCAGCTCGATCACTTTGCGCACGCCATAGGGCAATCCCGAGATCTGCTTGTCCCGGTAGGGAGCGAGATCAAGGAATTCAATGACCTGCTCGACCCGTCGACGATGCGCTTTCTCGGTCGAACGGACGCTGGGGAGGAACAAGAGCTCCTGCCAAAGCTGACTGCTGGAATGCCGGTGCCGGCCGACCAGCAAATTGCTCAGCACGGTGGCATTCTCAAACAGTTCGATGTTCTGGAAAGTGCGGGCGATACCGAGTTTGGCGATGCCGAAAGCGGGCGCCTCGGTGATGTCCTGATCTTCGAAATGGATACGCCCAGAGGTAGGGCTGTAAATCCGCGAGATCAGGTTGAAGATCGAACTTTTCCCGGCGCCGTTCGGCCCAATGATCGAGAGGATCTCGCCTTTTTCCACAGCAAAACTTACGGAGTCCACCGCCTTGAGGCCGCCGAAGTGCAACGAAAGACTTTCGGCACGGAAATAGCTCATCGGTTCCGCTCCGACTTCACGTAGATTTTCTGCCGCTTGAAAGTGGCGCGTTTGTACAAAGGAAAGAGCTGGAAAAACAATTTGATCTTGAGCCAGCGACCGTAGAGACCGAGCGGTTCGAACAGAACGAACAACACGATGATCACGCCGTAGATCGCGCCCTTGAGGCCGTTGGCCGAGGCGAATGCAGCGACACTGCTTTGAATCCGCGACGCGCGCTCGGCTCCGGCACCAAGCGCTGCGGCCATGCCGGCCACCATCCCCGGAACGTCATCCTTGAGATAGGTCAGGAAGGGATCGATCATGACGATGAAGATCGCCCCCAGCACCGCGCCATGCAGACTGAAGGTCCCGCCGATCAGGATCACGATGATGAACTCGATCGAGAGCTGCAGCGTGAACATCTCGGGGCTGATAAAGGACAGCTTGTGCGCGAACAGGCAGCCGGCAAATCCGGTAATGGCCGCGCTGATCGCAAACGACTTGACCTTATAGAGCGATACGTTGATGCCCATGCTTCGCGCCGCCGTCTCGCTGTCGCGGATGGCGACAAATGCGCGACCGGTCGGTGACCTCAACAGATTGAGCGTGCCCACGATCGTCAGGATCAACAGTCCGAGGCAGAGGAAGTAAAAGGCCGGGCTGTCGCGCGGCACGGTCGTGCCAAGCAACTGAATGGTTTTGACCCGCATGCCTTCATTGCCGCTGGTCACGCTCTCCCATCGCGCCAGGATTTCCTCCACGATGAGGGCGAAGGAAATCGTGGCGATCACGAGGTAGATGCCCTGCAAGCGCAAAGCGGGAAATCCGACCATCGCGCCGATAAGTCCGGTCAACAGGCCGGCGGCAAGGAAATAGACCGGGAATGGGACGTTGAACTGCTGCAAATACGCCGCGGTATAGGCGCCGATGGCGAGAAAAGCGGCATGCCCGAGCGATGCCTGACCCGTGAAGCCGGTCAAGATCATCAATCCTACGCCGACGGTGGCGTAAATGCAGACGAAAACCAGCTGACTGACGATGTAGCTGGAGAGCACGAAAGGAGCGATGGCGAGCAGCACCAGCAAGATGCCGTAGGACCACACGTAGCCGCTGTGCGGAAACAGCCTCAGATCGTCTTCATAGTCGGTCTTGAACATGAAGCGCATGGCTGGAACCTAAACCTTTTTGCGCATGTGAAGGCCGAACAGACCCTCGGGCTTGAGCAGCAGCACCACCAGCAGGACGACATAGGGTGCGACGTCCTTCCATCCCTCCGCCAGATAGAAGCCGGCCATGCTTTCGATCACGCCGATCAGCACCCCGCCGACCACCGCGCCTGGAATCGAGCCGAAGCCACCGAGCACCGCAGCCGGAAAGGCCTTGAGCCCCAGCACCAGGCCGACGTTGGAATGAATGAAGGTGATGGGGGCCAGGAGCACGCCGGCGCAGGTTGCCACCGCGGCGCTGATTGCCCACACGATCGACACCACGCGCTTGACCGGAATTCCCATGTAATAGGCCGCGAGCATGTTCTCCGAACTGGCGCGCATCGCTGTGCCCAGCAATGTCCGGTTGAAGAACATGTAGAGCAGCCCGCAAAGTATGATGGTGGCCGCGATCACCGACAGCTTGTCGTAGGCCAGCACCAGACTGCCGATTCGGAGCACGCCCTGGCTGAACGGCGTTTCGATCTTGAAGTCGTCGGTACCCCAGATCATGCCCACGATGGAGCGCAGGAAAAATCCGAGGCCGATCGTAGCCATGATGATAGAGAACTGGGGATAGCCGAGAATCGGACGTACGACCAAGCGCTCGGCCAGCATGCCGAACAGCGCCATGGCCGCGACCGCCGCGGCAAACCCGATCCAGTAATTGAGCCCGAGCAGGCCGATGAAGGTGAAGGCGAAGAATCCGCCCAGCATCATCAGGTCGCCCTGGGCGAAGTTGACGACTTCGGTGGCTTTATACACGAGCACAAAGCCCAGTGCGATCAGGCCATAGACGCAGCCGAGCGCAACACCACTCACCAACTGCTGAACGAAGTCCAGCATTGTCCCGATCCCTCCCCCGGTGCAGGAGCGATTCTAGCGATCGCCTTTGCCCCGCATCTTGTGTCTACGCGCTGCTCGCTTGTTAACCGAAACGGTCGCGGTCACCTGCTATACAGCCGAAACCGCCGTACCGTGTCAACAAAGCCATGCCGCCTCGCGCCGTGGCTGTGCAGGAGTGTCGCAGCAGGGGAGCCGGCGAGCAGGCTCTCAATGACCGGAACTTTGGGGCACTCGGATTCACCGTGGCGAAACATCTTCGGTCCATGGTCGGCCCGCATGCAACCGCGAGATTTCACGCCATGAATGAGCCGACTGAAGCCGCGCTGCACCTTCAAGGGTTAACGAAGCGTTTTGACCGGCTTGCGGTGGACGCGCTCGATCTCACGATCCGATCAGGCGAATTCTACGCCCTGGTCGGCCCGAACGGAGCCGGCAAGACCACGACGCTTCGGATGGTGGCCGGCCTATTGCAGCCCGACGCCGGTAGTTTCGAGGTGTTCGGCATCGACGCGCTCGCCGATCCTGTCGCCGCAAAGCAAGTCATGGCGTGGGTCTCGGACGAACCGATGATCTACGACAAGCTCACCCCGCTGGAATACCTCGAGTTCGTGGCCGGTCTGTGGGGAATCGATGCCGCTGCCTCCGAGCCGGCGGCCCGCGATCTTTTGGTCTCGCTCGGGCTGGAGGCGCATCGGCACGAGCGTTGCGAGGGCTTCTCGAAAGGCATGCGCCAGAAAGTCGCGTTGGCGGGAGCCTTGGTACACGACCCGCGCCTGATCATCCTGGACGAGCCGCTGACCGGCCTCGATGCGATTTCCGCACGTCACGTCAAGGGACTGCTCAGCGAACGGGTTCGCGCCGGCGGCACCGTGCTCATGACCACGCATATTCTCGAAGTCGCCGAACGGATGGCCGACCGCATCGGCGTCATTGTCGGGGGACGTCTCGTGGCCGAAGGCACCTTGGCCGAACTGCGCCAGCAGAGCGGCCACCAAAACACCAGCCTGGAGGATCTGTTCATCGCGCTGGTCAGCCCGGAGCATGTGGCCGCATGAGTTCGGCCGCAGCGATTGCATGGTTCGCCCGGCACGAACTTCGGCTGGCGTGGCGCGAGTGGCTTGCGATGATGACGGCCGGACGCCGCCGGCCAAAGCACGTCGCGCTGATCGGCTTGATCGTCCTGGCGCTCATCCTGCATCTGCCTGCCTATGCAGTGATCGGGCAGTTTGCGGAGCTTCAACGCCCGCTTGATCGATCATCCCTGATCATCATGAGCGCAATCATCCTGCTGGCGTGGGCGCTGATCCTGTCGCAGGCGATCGAATCGGTGACACGGGTGTTTTATGCCCGTGGCGACCTCGACCTCATCATGTCGTCGCCGGCGCCCGCCACCAACGTGTTCTCGGTGCGGATCGCGGCGGTTGCGCTGTCGGTGATTGCCATGGCGCTGTTGCTGTCCACACCGTTCGTCGATGTTCTCGTGCTTGGCGGCGGAATCCGCTGGCTCGCCGCGTATGGCGTCATCGTGTCGCTCGGCCTCTCGGCAGGCGGAATTGCGATCGCGATCACCGTGCTGCTGTTCCGGCTGATCGGCCCGAGCCGAACGCGATTGGCCGCACAGATCATCGCAGCCATCATCGGCGCCGGCTTCGTCATCGCCTTGCAGATCGCCGCGATCTTGTCTCAAGGCACGCTGTCGCGGTTTGCCGTGCTGACCTCCGATACCGCCTCAACCTTTGCGCCCAACGCCGACAGCTTCCTCTGGTGGCCGGCCCGCGCGGCACTGGGTGAGATCGAACCGCTGCTATTTGTGTTGGCCGCCGGACTGCTTCTGCTCGGCGCCGTCATGGCAATGTTGTCGCCGCGTTTTGCCGTTATCGCGATGCGCACCTCCGCTTATTCAGCGCCAAATCAGGCGAGGCTGCCGGCGAGAGCGTTCCGCGCGGGTTCGCGGCAGCAAGCCCTGCGCCGGAAGGAATTGGTGCTGCTGCGGCGTGACCCGTGGCTGCTTTCGCAAAGCCTCATGCAGTTGCTCTATCTGGTGCCGCCGGCCGTGATGCTTTGGCGCAGTTTCGCCGGCAGCACCTTAGCCATCGTCCTGATCACGCCGGTGATCGTGATGGCGGCGGGCCAACTTGCGGGCGGTCTCGCATGGCTGACGATTTCAGGCGAAGACGCCGCCGACCTGGTGGCGAGCGCACCGCTATCGGAGTCGCGTGTCATCCGGGCCAAGATCGAAGTCGTGCTGATTGTGATTGGCGTCCTGTTCGTGCCGCTTGTGCTGGGGCTGCTGTTTGCCTCGCCGCTGCAGGCGGCAGTCACTGCGTCGGGCGTGATCGCCGCTTCCGCTTCCGCGACCGCGATCCAACTCTGGTTCCGTGTGCGTGGCCGCCGCACACAGTTTCGCCGGCGGCAGACCTCGTCGCGGCTCGCCACATTCGCCGAAGCGTTTTCCTCCATCGGATGGGCAGCAACCGGTGCGCTTGCGCTGGCCGTGCCTGTCGCCGCGTTGATTACTGGCGCCATTACCGCCGCCATCCTCGCAGCGACCTGGAAGATCAGCCCGCGGCGGCAGTGAATGTCCGGCCATCGCTGGACACCGAAGCGCAGCGGCACCAGAGGCATCAAATGCCGCGATGACGGAGCCACGTTTGCGCGATAGAATGCAGCGTTTTCTCCAGGGACGCGCCGCACCATGTTGCGAACAATCCTTTCCGTTGTTGCCTTGCTGGGTTGGTCGATTGCGCCGGCCGGAGCCCAGCAGGCGGCACGCAGCAGTGAATGCCTGGCAATGGCGAATGCCGCGCCGCGCGCGGTCCCGGTCGGTTTCCGCCGTACCGCCGCCGGGACTGACGAGGTCGCGATCACCTATGCCGGCCATTCCACTTATTACATCGACACCCCGGGCGGCGTCCGGATCGCGACCGACTACAATGGCGCCTACACAACGGGCCGCCTGCCGGACGTCGTGACGATGAACCGCGCTCACGGCACGCACTACACGCTGTTTCCGGACTCCGGCATTCCCAACGTGCTGCACGGCTGGGGTGACCAGGGTCAACCGGCGAAGATTGCACTCCGCGTCGGAGACGTCTTCATTCGCAACGTGACCACCGACATCAGGCGCTATTTCGGCGACGATGCGAATGGCGAAATGATCAGGGATGGCAATTCCATCTTCATATTTGAGGTCGCGGGTCTTTGCATCGGCCATCTCGGGCACCTGCATCACAAGCTGGACGACAGTCATTTCGCTGCCATTGGACGGCTCGACATCGTGATGGTGCCGATCGACGGCACCTATACTATGTCGCTTGACGGTATCTCCGATATCACCCGTCGGCTGCGCGCCTCCGTGGTGCTGCCGATGCATCGCTTCATGACGCCGCTGGACGAATTCATGCGCCGGATCGGTCAGCAATTTGCGATCGATTCTCGGACCGAGCGCACCCTGAACATTTCGCGGAATGCCTTGCCGGCAACGCCGACCGTCATCATTCTGCAGGGCGTCTGACGAATTCTTCCGAACACACAGCAAGGAGCGATAGTCATGGCCAGCGCCGCCCCCGCCGCCAGGAGCGGGCTCTATGCCGATCCGCGCGAAGACTGGCTTGCGCTGCATCAGGAGGAAATCCTCGACCCCTCGCGGCCAATCGTGGACCCGCATCATCATCTCTGGGATCGCGGCGGCCAGCGCTATCTGATCGAAGAGTTGGCGGCCGATATCGGCTCCGGGCACAACGTCATCGCCACCGTCTATGTCGAGGCCCGCTCGATGTACCGTGCCGGCGGGCCGGAAGCCTTGCGCCCGGTGGGCGAAGTGGAATTCGCCAACGGCGAGGCGGCGATGAGCGCGAGCGGCGGCTACGGTCCGGCCGCGATCTGCGCCGGCATTGTCGGCCACGTCAATCTGCTCCTTGGCGAGGGCGCGCGCCCGGTGCTCGAGGCTGAGATCGCCGCCGGCCAGGGCCGCTTTCGCGGCATCCGGCATTCGTCGGCCTGGGATGCCGATGCCGAGGTCGGGGGAATGTATGCGTTGCGTCCGAAGGGATTGCTGCTCGATGCTACTTTTCGCAAGGGCTTCGCCTGCCTAGCGCCGCTGGGCTTGAGTTTCGACGCCTGGCTGTTTCACCCGCAGATCGGCGAACTCGCCGATCTCGCCCGGGCCTTTCCCGATACCAGGATAGTGCTCGATCACTGCGGCGGCCCGATTGGCGTTGGCAGCTACGCCAATCGGCGCCAGGAGATCTTCACCGGCTGGAAAGCCTCGATTCTGGACATCGCGAAATGTCCAAACGTGGTCGTGAAGCTCGGTGGTCTGGCCATGCGGCTGCTCGGCTATGGATTCGATGAGAAGCCGAAGCCGCCTTCCTCCCAGGAAGCCGCTGCCGCCTGGCGGCCATATATCGAGACCTGTATCGAGGCTTTCGGTCCCGGGCGCTGCATGTTCGAAAGCAATTTTCCGCCAGACAAGGGCCAGTGCAGTTACCAGGTGATATTCAACGCCTTCAAACGTATCGCCGCCGACTACAGCGACTCGGAAAAGACGGCGTTGTTTTCGAAAACAGCGTCGGAGTTTTACCGGTTGCAACTTCCCTGACCCGAGCCACCGGCCGATGGCTGCCGACCTGCGGCAAGCGAGTTACTGGGACACACCTCGCAGCACCAACTGGTTGAGGCGGTTGGCGAACGCCGCAGGATCTTCGGGCAATTCGCCGTCGAGAATCTGCGCCTGCTCCAGCAACAGCAAGGAGAGATCGCGCGCCGCATCTTGCCGCTCCGCGATGGCGCCGACCAGCGGGTGACGCATGTTGATCTCCAGGATCGGCTTGGTAACGCTGCCTCTGTTCTCCATCGCGAGCAGCCGCTCGAGCTGACGATCCCGACCCGCCCCGCCCGCAACCAGGCATGAGGCGCTGGTGGTCAGCCGTTGCGAGGCGCGGACGTCGGATACCTTGTCGCCCAGCACATCCCTGATGATCGCAATCGTGGTGGCCTCATCACCGCCCGGATTCTCCTTCTGGTCGGCAGCATCGTCGATCAACGGGATCAACCCGAAATCGACATCGCCCTGGCTGAGCGATTTCAGCGGCTTGCCGCCGAACTCCAGCGGCGCCGAAGTCCAGAACGCATCGACCGGATCGGTCAGCAGCAGCACCTCGATGCCGCGTGCGGTCGCGGATTCCAGCTTGGGATTCGATTTCAGCCGCTCGACGCTGTCGCCGACCAGGTAGTAAATCTCGGTCTGGTTCGGTTTCAGGCTTTCCACATATTGCTTCAACGAGCGTTTCTCGCCGGCGGTAGTGGTGAAACGCGACAACGCCAGCAGCTTCTCTCGGCGCTCGAAATCTTCCCAAATTCCTTCCTTGATCACCGAGCCGAAGGCGTCCCAGATTTTGGCGAAATTCTCCGGCTCCTTGTCGCTGAGATTTTCCAGCTCGGTGATGACCCGCCCGGTCACGGCCTTGCGGATCTGGGCAAGCTGGGGATTGTTCTGCAGCATCTCGCGTGAGAGATTGAGCGGCAGATCCTCGCTGTCGACGACGCCGCGAATGAAGCGGAAATAGCCCGGCAGCAGGTCGGCATCATCGGCGATGAAGACGCGGCGGACGTAGAGCTTCACATGGCCCTTCCGCGTCGGTTCGAACAGGTCGAACGGTTTGGTCGAGGGCGCAAACAAGAGGACCGCATAGGATTGCCGACCTTCGGCGCGGTAGTGCAGCGTCATCGCCGGGTCGTCGAAGGCGCCGGCGATCGAACGATAGGCTTGCGTGTAATCCTCCGGCTTCAGCTCTGATTTGGGCCGCTGCCATAACGCGCTGGCCGAGTTGATCTGCCGCGGCTCCCCGTCTTCCTGCTTCAGTTCGATCGGAAACTGGATGTTGTCGGAGTAGGCCGTAACGATGCGCTCGATCTCATAGGCTTCCAGATACTTTTTTGCGTCCGGCTTCAGATGCAGAGCGATTTCGGTGCCGCGCGTGAGGCGCCGGACGTCCTCGTCGGTCGCCGGAGCGATATCGTATCCGCTTCCGCCCGATGATGACCACGTCCACACCTCCGCGGTACCGGCGCGGCGGCTGGTGACGGTGATACGATCGGCGACCATGAACGCCGCGTAAAAACCGACACCGAACTGGCCGATCAGGCCCGCCCCCTCCTTGGCTTCGGTCAGTCGAGACAGAAACGACTTGGTGCCGGAACGCGCGATCGTCCCGAGATTATCGATCAGCTCCTGCCGGTCCATGCCGATGCCATTGTCGATGACCGCCAGCGTGCCGGCCGTTTTGTCGGGCACGATGCGGATCTTCGCTGCTTCGCCGTCGGCGGTCAGATCGGGCGCGGCGATCGCCTCGTAGCGCAACTTGTCGAGAGCATCCGATGCGTTCGAGATCAACTCGCGGAGGAAAATCTCGGTCTCCGAATAGACCGAGTGCACCATCAGGTTCAGGAGCTCAGCAACCTCGGCCTGAAATGGCTTGTGCTCGGCAACGGTATCCGTCGTCATTGTCGGTCTCGCTCAGGTGAGATGGGAACAATCTGATATAGCGATGGCGTCTCGGCTGGCAAGATTCAACCCGGGCCTGGGCCATCTACCAGCGGCGATGGGACCGCGCCGTGTTTCAGGCCCACTCGCCCCTCCGGAAAACCGGGACGCGCCGGCCGTCGGCGTGAACGCCGTCGATGTCGGTCTGATCCGAGCCGATCATCCAGTCGATGTGAATCAAGCTCTTGTTGCCGCCGCGGGCGGCGATCTGCTCCGGAGTCAGCTTGTCACCGCCGACGAAGCACTTCGAGTAACATTGGCCCAGCGCGATGTGGGACGCGGCATTTTCGTCGAACAGAGTGTTGAAGAACAACAGCCCGCTTTTCGAGATCGGTGAAGAGTGCGGCACCAGCGCCACTTCGCCGAGCCGGCGCGCGCCCTCATCGGTATCGAGCACCTTGTTCAGCACTTCTTCGCCGCGCGCGGCTTTCGCCTCGACGATGCGTCCTTCCTCGAAGCGCACCGAAATGCGGTCGATCAGCGAGCCCTGATACGATAGCGGCTTGGAGCTGATGACGTGCCCGCTCACGCGCCGGGCATGGGGCGTGGTGAACACTTCCTCGGTCGGGATGTTCGGATTGCAGACAATCCCGTTCTTGGCCGAGGAGGCGCCGCCCACCCATTCATGGCCATCGCCCAGCCCGATCATCAGCTCGGTGCCGGGCCCGGAATAATGCAGCGCGCTGAAGCGTTGGCTGTTCAACCATTCGGTGCGGCTGCGCAGGGCTGCGTTGTGCTTCCGCCATGCCGCGACCGCATCGTCGTTGTCGACACGCGAAGCGGCGAAGATCGCATCGGCGAGCTTTCCGACCGCGATGTCCTCTTCGTCTTGGGGAAAAACCTGCTTTGCCCAGGAAGCGGTCGGATAGGCGATGATGTTCCAGTTGACGTCGAAATTGACGATCTTTTCCAGAGCCGGCTGGTAGGCGATCGAATTGGCTTTGCTGGCGCGCGAAACTTTCGAGGGCTCTTCGTTTGCGAGCAGCATTGGATTTTCGCCGACGATCGCGAGCCGCGCGGTGTTGGCCGCGAAAGCCTTCGACATCCCATCGTACAGCCATCCGGCGGCACGATCGAAGCTGCCGTCCGAGCCGAACCGATAGCGCGCCAACGTGACCGCCTCGTCCGACAGGATCGGCGTCACCAGCCCCGCTCCGGCACGGTAGGCATGCTCTGCGATTTTCCGCACCAGCGGCAGTGCCAGTGAGGGCGCCGTCAGCAACAGGTCCTGCCCGGGTTGCAGATTGAGCCCAACCCGGATCGCCACCTCGGCGAGGCGGTTGAGTTTTGCCTGGTCGATCGGTGCGGAGATGTTGCGCTCACGGACGGTCATTGGCTTCCTCGGAGTTGTCAGGTGCAGTGCAGATATAGGCGAAGTGTCTGATTCCTCAACGAGCACAGGCCCTCAACAGGCCATGCGCCATTTTGGCGCTCCGGCGAGCGCCATACCAATCCAAAACAGAGGCGTTGACAGGGCAAGCGATTTAGTTCTTGTTTCGTTCTATGCTCGTCCAGGGAGCATGTTCAGGCAAAACAATCAGAGGATGCATCGCCGATGACCGATATTCGTAGTGAAGCTGGCAAGCCGGCCGAAGACCAACCCTTCGATTTTGCTTGCGACGCGTTGGCTTGGCATTTCGGCGGGATTGCGCCGAATAAGCTCATTGCGACCACTCGGCAGTTTCCCGGCCATATGCGTGCCGACCTTCAACTGGCTGTCGAGTCGCTGTTCTCCGCCTCCGCTATCCGGTTTTTTGGCATCCAGGAGCCGGAACGCTACCGAACAATGACCATCGCGACGCTGACCATGGATAACTCAGAAGCTCCCGGTGTCGCGCCGGCGCAGTACCGCGATGTGGATGTCGGCGACAGCACGCCGGTTAGATGTCTTCAAAATGGCTTGTGGCTTTGCCAGGCCGCGGGCATTCGCTACGCGGTGCTCCTCTCCTCAATCCGGGATCCCGGCTGCCACCCTGAAGCTCGCATCGAGATCGCCGTAACGGCAGGCGCGGCGGGCGAAGATCTCGTGCAAGGCTGTTTCCTGGAGTTGGAGAAGGCGGTCACTGCCTCGCGTTGCTATCGCGGCAAGAGCCTCTCGCTGGATAACGATTTGGGTTACAGCGGACGCTGGAAAGGCATCATGGTCCACAAGCTGGCAGCTGTCGACCGCGGCGACGTCATCCTGCCCGAGGCCACACTGAAGTTGCTCGACCGCAACACCTTGCGATTCGTGGAGAGCCGGGCCCAGCTTCGCCGGCTGGGACAATCGTGCCGCAAAGGCATTCTTCTGTACGGTCCACCCGGAACCGGCAAGACCCACACCATTCGCTATCTGGCCAGCAACCTTCCCGATCATACCACGATCATCATGACGGCAGCGCAGATCACAATGCTCGACGAGTACATGGAGCTTGCCCGGCTTTTGCAGCCCTCCATGGTCGTGATCGAGGACGTCGATCTTATTGCGCGCGATCGAGACGATATGGGCAGCCCTTGCGAGGAAGCAATGCTTAATGACCTCCTCAACCAGATGGATGGGCTGAAGGAGGACGCGGATATTCTGTTCGTGCTTACAACGAACCGGCCCGAGCAACTTGAAGGCGCGTTGGCCGGCCGGCCCGGTCGCGTCGATCAGGCCATCGAGGTTCCCCTTCCTGACGAAGTCGGACGCGGGAAACTGATCAGACTTTACGGCAAGGGTCTGCCGCTTGAGGAGGCCATAGTGGCAGAGGCTGCAGAACGGACGAACGGCGTCAGCGCCGCTTTCATCAAGGAGTTGATGCGCCGCGTGGCACAATCGAGCATCATCAGGGACGGCGGCAACACCGTCGAATCCGGCGATGTAAATGAAGCACTGGCAGAAATGCTGGTCGTCGGGGGCGGGCTCAATGCCATGCTGCTCGGCGGGGCGCAACGAAAGCTCGATGCATGATGCGGCGAGCGTCACCTCAAGTTCACTGATTCGAATTTCAAACAGCTGACGAGGGTACGGCTCCGCGGTCTCGCGGCGCGATCCGCCCGAGTTCTTGACCGACCACTCCCTCGGTAGAGAGGGCGCAGGGAAGGCCGGGTGCCCGCCGCACCCGCAGCCTCGCGTGCAAAATAAAAAAGCACACGAGCGTAGTCACCACAGGTTTGCCGAGTTCACCCGACCTTCCCTGCGCAATGGTTTTAACGACTTGCTTCGCGCTCTCCTCGGTGACCGGGCTTTTTTGTCACCGTCGCCCAGCGGAAACCTCCGCAAGACTTGACGCCAGCGTCGGGGCGTCAGGACCACACGACTTCGTCGTCCGCATCAGCATCACTCGTCCACGGTCTTCTGTGATCGTCGATCACAGTTGCCCGTCTGATACTGCCGCGTCCATCGCATCCCGTTCCAACGTCCGTGACGATCGCGAAACGCCCCTCTGTATGGGACGGGATGGCGGAGACATGGTGATGATTTGCTCCGAAAGAGAAGGGAAATATTTTTGCGAGCGGGGCTGGACAGCCAACCCAGTGATTTGCCTGTCAGGCAAAAATCACCTTGCCTCGTGAACGGCAACCCGCATCGTGGACGCATGCGCCGCCCGATGAATGCTGAGGCTATTGCTAGCGGCAGGTCTGACGATACCTGCGGCAGTTTCCCTCCCCTTGTTCACCCAGCCTGTCCTTGTTGAGGCAGGCCGCTCTGAGATCCTGACAGAGATCGCGTCGCGATGATCTCAAGCAGGTCGCCCGATAGGTGCGGCAATTGCCTTCGCCGCGCTCGCCCAGCCTGTCCTTGTTTTCGCAAGCAAGCCGTAGCTGCTCGCATCGCCCGCCTCCGCGCCCATCGTCTATTCGAACTCCACCCGGGCCGATCTGCACCGATTGCGAGAAGCCAGAGACCGGCACAGAGAAAAGAGCAACGGCTGCGGCCGCAACGAACAGAAACTTGCGCATATGGCATCCTCCATTTGCGCGTTAAGTTCGGTACAGCCAAGTAGTTCCTGTTCGATGCCCAAGAATCTCTTTCTGGTCGGCGCCGCCCCGCGGCAGACGATGAAAGTTACGCTGCTATGTAATTGTAATGGCAATTAGTTTGCGCTAGGCACGGACCGCTGCTTGCGCAAACGGGCTGTTTGCCGGTGAGGTAAGGACTGGTCTGCTCCATTCCTTTCACCAAAGTAGATCCCTGACAGAAATCCTTTCAACAAGGGTTCGGTAGAGCGTCGGGGAGATTCCGCATAACTTTGGAGGGGGCATGGCGCGCAACATTCTGATCCTTGGAGCCTCGTATGGCTCCTTGCTGGCGACAAAGCTGCTGATGGCCGGTCACAACGTGACCCTGGTTTGTCGCAAGAAGACCGCAGAGCTGATCAATCGAGACGGCACCGAGGTTCGCATCAAGCTGCGCGACGAGGCGACGCACCGGGCGATCTTTTCGCGCGATCTGCCTGGGACCCTGGACGCGACAACGCCCGCGGACGTGGACCTTGCCCGTTACGGCCTGGTTGGTCTCGCGATGCAGGAACCGCAATACACCAACCATACGATCCGGGTTCTGATGATCAAAATCGCGGAGGCGAAGCTGCCTTGCCTTTCGATCATGAACATGCCGCCCCTGCCTTATCTCAAACGGATTCCGGCGCTGGCGGAAATGGGACTGGAGGAGGCGTATACGAACGCTCAAGTTTGGGAACGCTTCAAGCCGGGGCTGGTGTCACTCTGCTCGCCTGATCCGCAGGCCTTCCGGCCGCCGGAAGAGGCGGCCAATGTCCTTCATGTCGGCCTGCCGACAAACTTCAAGGCAGCGACTTTTGAGGATGAGAAACATAATCAGTTGCTTCGCGAGCTGGAAGCGGACATCGACGCGGTGCAGCTGGATGGCCGGGACGTTCCGGTGAAGCTCAAAGTTTTCGATTCGCTGTTTGTCCCCTTGGCTAAATGGTCGATGCTGTTGACCGGGAATTACCGTTGCATCACGCTGCAGGAACCGAAATCGATCCGCGACGCCGTGCATGATGATCTGAAACTCTCGCAGTCCATCTATGACCACGTCGATGCGATCGCTCGGCGTCTCGGGGCGGACGCGACGGATCAGGTGCCTTTCGAGAAATATGCCAAAGCGGCGGAAAGCCTGCTCAAGCCATCGTCGGCAGCCCGGGCGGTGTCCAATGGAGCGCCTTTCATCGAGCGGGTCGACTTGCTGGTAAAGCTGATTTCGCACGAGCTCGGCGCGCCCAATGCCGAGATCGACCGAACGGTCCAGATCGTGGATCAAAAACTCAATGAGAGGGTGGTGTAGGGCGGATCGCTTTTGTATGCAATCGGACAGTCCGTACGTAAACGGAACACGTTCGAGAAGCGCCCGCGTGCACCGGTGCTTCAACCGTTTCCCCTTGCGTTGTGATCGGCGAGCCGCACGGCCTCCTCTCCCACGCCTGACAGGAGAGACGAAGTGAGGGTCGTGAGCCACCGCAGGCCCAGAAAATAGATTTCGGCAATCTGGTGGCGTTCGAGCACCTCGTGCGGATAAGTGGCATCCAACCGCCGTCGCACCCGCTGAATAGATCAGAGTGACGAGCACCCACGCGCAAACCAAGAGCCAACGCAATGATCACCCTCTCAGTCGCTCGGCTGCATGCGCGCGTGTTTGGCTTGGTAGATGTCCGAATTTTCCATAGCACTCAGTGCGGATCATCGCGCCTGTCCAGCAGACATCGCGTTATCTATTCGATGACCTTGTCTGCCCGCCCGAGCAGAGCTGGCGTGACGCTGAGGCCCAGGGCTGCGGCAGTCTTGAGATTTATGAGCAACTCGACCTCGCTAACTTGCTGCACCGGCAGGTCGGCAGGCTTTTCGCCTTTGAGGATACGGCCCACGTAGAGACCAACCAGACGATATTGATCCGTCAGGCTGCCTCCATAGCTCATCAATCCGCCGGCCGTGACGAACTCGCGATAGGGCGAAACTGTTGGCACGCCGTGGTGCAAGGCCAGTGCTGCGAGCTGTGGGCTTTGGCCGGAGAAGAACGTGTCGGGGGTGATCACGAGCCCGCCAGCTCCGCGTTGGATCAGGGTTGAGAATGCGCTAACCAGTTCCCCTTCGGTGCCTGCCTGGAGTACGTGAATCATTCGCAACCCAAGGGGATGGGCCAACAATCGCGCTTGTCCTTTTAGGGTTTCAACGAAAGCCGGGTGATTGTTTGGGTTGATTAGTATGGCCAAACTGGTCGCGGTAGGCAGCAGTTCGCGCAATACCTCAAACCGCTTTGGCCCTATCTCAACATTCAATGTCGTTACGCCGGTGAGATTGCCGCCCGGTCGGTTCAGGCTGGCAACAAGTCCATCCTTGACCGGATCGCCCCCGGTCAGGAAGACGATGGGGATAGTTGCGGTCGCGTCTTTTGACGCCTTGGCGGCGACGATGTTGCTGCCGGTGGCAATTACGTCTACGGAACGCCTAACCAGATCTGCCGCCAGCATTTGCAGCCGATCGTACTGGCCATTGGCCCAGCGGTATTCGACCATCACATTCCTGCCCTCAACGTAACCCGCTTCGCTAAGGCCAAGGCGGAACGCGCGCACAACATGCGCGAACTGCTCCGGGGAGGCGGCGTTGAGAAAACCGACGGCTGGAAGTGTCGGCTGCTGCGCCCGCGCGGCGAGCGGCCAGGCGGCTGCGATACTTCCGAGAAGGCCGATGAATTCGCGCCGCCTCATTCGTATTCCTCAGGCTCAGGCCGGAGCATCGTGCCAGGTTACCCACCCGCAGTTGACCCTACCGTTTGATACCAGTGCGGCAGAGCGAAGCTGTTGAGCCGTCGAGTTAATCCAGCGCAACAAGGGCTTTCGATAATAATGGCGCGCCCGAAGAGATTCGAACTCCTGACCCCCAGATTCGTAGATTGTTGCCGACCCTTGTTTTACTTACGTTTTTTTGCAAAATACCCCATTCGGCAGTCTTTACTGATCAATACGTTACGAGGTATTTGCAAAACTCTTATCGCCGGGCAGGCGCGCCCCTCGCGCTGTGCTCCACTTCCATCCGGAGCTCTAGCGTAGCCCGGTTCCAACGGAGGGTTGGTTCTGGATGACTCCGAAGCGCCGGCCTATGCGGCTCGCCGAATACAAAGTCCCCAACATTGACCCGACGGACCGCAGTCTGGCCGGGGACGACGATCTTGTACGGCATGCTCTGGTCGATTTTGACGAAATAGCGGTCGTGCCACGCGAGGTCCGCAAACAACTCGTCGCCGACCTGGTAGACGCAATTCGTTTCGCTCGTGCCGGCGTGAACGCCGGCAAGCGAGGCGTCTCAAACAAGGCGTTAGCTCAGCAGATATTCTTATCCGATGTTTGCCGGGCTTTGGGACGCGCCGGGCTCCCCTCCACGCGGTGGCGGAAAAAATACGACAATGGTGGCGGCGAGAGCTTTTTCTTTCGTCTCGCCCGAGAGGTTGCGGCGGTCTCCGGGATAGCTCTGCCCCAGGATCTAAAATTACCGACCAAGCGAGCTGCCCAGCATCACTACGAGTCGGTGTCGCCGACGATGAGGGTCGCTAAGAACAGCGAGCTGTCAGTGCAGCGAAAGCGACCGACGAACCCCTAATACCTGACAAAGTATCCATCGCCCACCTAAAAGAGGTCGATTTCCCGCCCCCCTGGTTTTGGCCGGGTGCGTGCGATTGTTCGGCCCGATCAACTGGGAGAACGACATGCCCATTAACTTCACCCCATATGCCGGGTCCGGAAAATCGCGCGCCGACCTTCTAGCCGAAATCGCCGGGTTGCCCCTATCGGCGTTCATTCCGACGGCCCACGCTGCGGCCTATCTTGGGTCGAGTGCCGGAGTGATGACGAACTGGCGAGCACAACGGAGGGGGCCGCGTTACTATGGCAAAAATGAATTCGTCCGGTACCGGATTTCCGATCTGGACGAATGGATGTCCGCCCGGGCGGAGGAGAGCCAGGACGATGAAAGCTCTACCGATATCGGCTTAAATGAATCCGACAAACGCAACAATGGCGCTATGGAGTGCCGCGCCAATGGATGAGCTCATCGACACCGGCCTTGCAGAAGCATGGGCGCAGCAGCAAGCGGCCAGAGAGGCCAGACATCCAAACGCCGCCTTGAAGGAGAGGCTCGAGCGCGGGGCGAGCCTTAACGATCTGCTGAGCGCAATGAACAAGATTTATGCTGTGGTCAGATATGGCGACCAAATCGTAATCGCAAATATTGTTGGCAAAAGAATCGATTTCATGAGCGACCGTGAATTTCACAAGATGATGGCGAACCAAGTTTTTCAATCTGACGACGGCAAGCCAATGAAAATCAGCCGCCATTGGTTCAACTGGGTTTACCGGCGGCAATACATTGGGCGCGGTGCCGTATTTGAACCAGGCGGTGCTCTCGAGATTGAGGGGGACATGTTAAACATGTTTCGGGGCCTTGCAATTGATCCCGTACCTGGGAATTGGCCGCTCATGCAGTTGCATATTCGCGAGATACTTTGCGCCGGACGACAGGAAATCTTCGACTACTTCATCCGCTGGATGGCTTGGAGTGTGCAGAATCTCGGCAGACCAATCGGCGTCGCCACCGCGCTCCTGGGGGATCAAGGTGCAGGTAAAGGTATCTTCGTTCGTACCTTTGGTAGCCTTTATGGAGAGCATTTTGCCCATGTCGCTAACGGCGAGCAGCTAACTGGTCGCTTTAACGCCAGCATTGGAAAGTCCTGTTTGGTGTTTTTGGATGAAGCCGTATGGGCCGGCGATAAAAAGGCCGAAGGAGTTTTAAAGGCCCTCATTACGGAGCCCAGCCTATCGCTAGAGGCCAAGTTCCGGGATCCGATTACAGTGGCCAATAGGGTCCGCATCATTGTTGCTTCGAACAATGATTGGGCGGTACCGGCAGGCATCGGCGATCGGCGATGGCTGATCTTGAACGTCGACAACAGCTATGCTGGAACAAACCACGCATCCTATTTCGATGCACTCGGCACAGAGATCGAGAATGGTGGAGCATCCGCCATGCTACATGATTTACTCGCGATGGATCTCACCGGATTCGACGTCAGAAAAGTCCCACGTACTGCGGCAAAGGCCCATCAGCAGGCATTATCACTGCCCAGCATTGAAGGTTGGCTCTACCAAGTTCTCCAGGATGGAGCGATCGAGCAGCAACAGCAGAACGGGCTGCTCGGCCCCAAGTATGAATGGCAGGCGAATGGATTGATCGTTGGGAAGGATACTGCCTACGCAGCGTATGAGGCGTTCAGCAGCAGAAACCGCGAGTACCGACCGGCCGGGAAGTCGAATCTGTGCAAAAGGCTTCAAGCCATCTTGGGTCCTTGTCTGGCAACCAGCCGGATTACGTCTGGCGATGGCCGCACGCGCGCCTTCCACTTTGGACCACTGGGGGATTGCCGGCTACGATTTGCTGCCCACGTTGGTGCAGATTTTGAATGGGAGCCGGACTACTCGCTCCCGACCGCAAAGGGGGCCGAGCCGGCCGTCGGAAATCCGGCAGAGGACGCAGACGCGGTATGCACCCTGACAGCCGATAACGCCGCCCTGGCGGTCATCGCGGATTGCCCCCCGACGTCGTCAGGGTAGCGCATTGCGAGGCAGCACGCCTCATCCGATCCTGTTGACAGAACGGGCGGTAGCATTCGCTAGGCCAGGCTCACGGCCCGTTTCTACGTTTCCTTTTTCTTTCCTGGCCACACCAGCACCTTGCTGCATCAGGTTCAGTCCAGCCTGGCCAACCTGGCCGGCCTCGCGGCGAGAAACGGGTCGATAGCTTTCCATGCCGAAGTAGCTGATTTAGACATCATCCAGAATCCGGCAGTACCAAACTGTATTCTTAGTTGGACAGGTTGGACAGGTTGGCCCCACACGGGAAATCAAGGGGTTTCTTGCGCCCACCCTCTCCTCTGAGGTTGGACAGGATGGACCGCCACGAGGAAGATCGGCTGGCGCGCGCCTCGAAACCCGGCGAGCTACCGCCTGGCTATCTGACGCTCGTCATCATTTGCCAACGATTAGGTCACCGATTCCAAATCACTAATCGGAAAGCGTGGCGAGACACTGGAGCCGAGCAATCCCGCAGCGATCGGATGACGCCGCGGCAATCTGCTCAGAGATCAGAATATGCGGCCAAGTAGCAAGGTAGCACTGTTACAACGCAAAAAACGGCCCGCCCACGAATCCATTAAGATCTGCCTAACCTTATTCGTGCAATGTGTTTCGAAAGTTGTACGACCGTTGGAACTCTCCGCGGGTGCAAACGGGGGCTATCGAATGACAATCAACACAATGTTTTTAATCACGAGCGAAGTCGAACGTCTGCTCAATGAATTGGCTGGCGCGACCGGCGATTATTGCCGCAACCCAATCACCGGTGCTTCGTTCGTGTGGGGCGTCGATCGCATTAAGCTCCAGAAGAACGACGCTGTTTCGGCCCTGCTCGCTCGCGAGTACTTCGCAGTCAACGGTCCGTCACATGCGGGGCCCCTCCCTCTCTCACCAGACGAGATCGAAGAGGCCAGGAATGCCGGCGGTATAACGAGTGTGGTCGGGTTCTACGCCCGATCCCTAGCTTCCCGACTGTGGAATGTACAGGAGCATCCCTCCCCGACCGATTTCCTTCGCGGTTTGATGGCGTCAGACATCAACGGGTGGGGCATTGCAAAAGATCCCAATCTCCCGATCCGATTTCCGCCGCGGACGCTTGACGGAATGGGGCCGGATCTCGTGTGGCGCCCACCAGCAGAACACACGCGGTATGCGGCAATGGTCCATCGCGCCAAGATGCGTGCGGCAGCCTAGCAGATTGTCGAGTTGCCATATAGGCGCTCAGCCATTGGAGGTATCAAGGTGTCATTCGTAGAGAAACTGAAAGCCGCCAATGCCGAAGCTGTTGCGGAAGCCACAACCGACCCCTGGTTGGCGCCGCTGCAGCGCGTCCGCGGGAGGTTCGAGTTTGATGGTAATGAGCGCGTGAGCAGTCAAACCCTTCTCGATCTGCTTGAGGTGCCTCAGCGACACCGGAGAGCTGGCACGTACCGGCGGTTAGCGAAACTGATGGCGGACCTGGGCTGGTCGGCTGTGCGTGTCCGCGATTTGACGCGCGGAGGCTACAAGGAGCAGGTCCGCGGGTACTGCCGAGCTTCTAACGGAGTCAAACACTAGTAAGCGAGGAGCCGCCGCTTGCTAACCGGAACACGCGGCTCGGAGTATGTGTAATGAAGACCGCTATGAGTTTAGAACAAGTCGGCAACCATCTGCTGGGGACCATCATGGGGGAAGCGCCACTCGACGAGATCACGTCGCGGACGAAGGCGTTTATGGCGACCCTCGAGGACGATTCAGTTTTGATGGTCCACCGCTTCGCAAGGAAGTTACTCGCGGCGCGAGCGGACGAAGCCCCCGACATGGACCGATCATTCGACGACCGCGAGGACATTCTCAGGCAAGACCTCATGTTGGCGGGGATTGGCGCGGTGAGTACATTCGCCGAGCCGCCGGCCTGTGAACACATATGCGGGGATCACATCTACGAGCTGACCCCAAAAGCGTGGGAAGAAATTAAGGCCAGCCGCGCAAATCCCGATGCCGATATCGATTACGGTATGATGCTGGACTTGGAGATTATGGCGCATTGCGCGGAGCAAACTGCAGATGAAGCGGACGAGATCACAGTTCAAATCGAGAACCGGTATGACGATCCCCGAGCCGCGGTCGCAGATATCAGGTCTGGTGCCATCAGTTTTGAAAGGATAAATGGTCGATGGTTCGCTCTGTTGCCGATAACTCGGCCGACCAAGGCCCTGCTCGAGATTAGGGAAGCAATGGCGTCGCTGGAAAGCGAAGGTAAAATTTGCAAAACGGGACAGATGCGTTGGAGCGCAAGCTCCGGCGAATTCGTCCCGGTTTTTCGGCTGAAGGGTCGCTAGGCGAAATCACAACGGACGATATCGCGATCGATGCAGCAGTAGGGCCGCGAGCATAGCTGGGGGTGTTCTCCCCCTAACCTGCTGATCGACACCGTTCCACTTTGCAAGGCCGTCCGCTGTCGTGTTGACCCATCGCGAGCGGCTGCCCGTAAGGTGCCAAGGTGAAAAGGTGAAACGATCCCCACTCTAGCGAGCGTACTCGTAACCCTGACCATGCCTTCAGCAAGTCTCACGCGAGGTGGTAAGGCCCAAGTGCGGCAGTTCATTGCCAAAGAGAGGAAAGAGCGCGCACAGAATGCGCGAGCCTCCCCGTCGATTGTTACTGCACGGTCTTCAAAGAAGCGGCGCACCGTCACTGCGAGCTTACGCACGCGATCTTGCAAACCCACAGATCAAACGCCTGGAGTTAAGACTGCCTCGCCCACTGATCGTGGTCGCCGCGCCGTTAATTGCAAGGTGCCACGGTAAAAAGGTGAGAGCCTCCCTCGCTGGACCTACGTTGTCGCCGAACCTGCGCGAGGCAAATTATCGGCGGAATCATGTGAACTCAGATGAAGCATCGCCGCAACTGTTCGAGATTGATCGGATAGAGGCTGCCGGATGACTTCCTACCGGGGCAAAAGGGAGCTGTGGTCGGGTTCAGAGTTGACGCGCGCAACTGCCCAGATTTGACGTTTGCAGGATAGGTCGGCTGGCGACCGGCGAGCCTCGGTCAGCCGAACGTAATGAGGAGCAAGCCAGAACAAAGGACGACAAGACTAGTCACGGTCACCGCCAGAAAGCCGCGACAAACGAATTCTTCACCCATAGTGCACCCATTCTTGGTTGTCGGCCTCGCTGATCGCACACCTCATCGTAGCCGGAAGCAGAACTTATGCTGTTGCATTATTGCAACGAGCCAAATCAAAATGGGGCTCAGGCTTTGTTTCCAGTGGATTACTCCTGGTCAGATATTGACGTCAC
>JBJMTO010000064.1:0-16360 GCA_045811665.1 Bradyrhizobium sp. | reverse complement strand
TGATGGCTTTGAGCGAATAGCGGTCGATCAGCTTTCCAATGGTGTATTGCGTGGCCGCCCCGAACACGTACACACAGGCGGCAATCACACCGAGCAGCGCCGGGCTGGCGGTCAGGTCACTGAGCCGCTCGGCGAACAGTTTGGGCAATGCGACCGTGACGGCATTGAAGGTGCTGGAAATCGCAACGACGACGATCAGCAGCGCGACGATTACCCGCCACATGTCTTCCTTGGCCACGCGCGCCTGCGCTGCGGCCTGTTTATGGCCCGATCGATCTTCGTGAACCACGCTACGCATGAAGACCAGACCTATCAGAATCGTGACGATGCCTGGAACGATGAAGGCCGCGCGCCAGCCGAGATATTGCCCAATCAGGCCGGTGACCAGCGCCGATGACGCGACGCCCAGATTGCCCCACACGCCGTTGAGCCCCATCTCACGGCCAAGCCGATCGGCGTACGACACGATCATCGCCGTGCCGACCGGATGGTAGATTGACGCAAATACACCGATGGAGAACAGCGCCGCGCCGAGTTGCAGGGGGGTCTGCACCAAGCCAACAGCGATCATGGAAAGCCCGATGCCGACGAAAAAGATCACCATCATGTGGCGACGGCTCCAGCGATCGCCTAACCAGCCGGTCAGCAGCGAGCCTGCGCCAAACGCGATGAAACCGGGCGTCGCGTAGGGCAATAATTCCGAATAAGACATCCCCAGCGCCGGTCCCATCACAATGATAGCCGCGGCAAAGATCAGCATCGAATAGTGATCGATAAAATGGGCAGCATTAACGAAACCGATAACCCGGGCCGGGCTATTCATTGATTTGATCCCTCGCTGTCCAGCCGCCTAGGTGTTGCGTTTGAGGGACGAGATTCCCGCACTTTGAGTCTCTCGTCAGCCACCATCAGACCACATCGCGCTGCAACGTGCGAGAGGGGAGTCATCCGGGCGCATTGTTGCAATGCCGTGAATGCGGGGTCGGCTGGCAGATGCCGCCGCCGTTGCTGCAATCGGTTCTACTTATGGCCCACGCGCTACCCGCTCACACGCGCGTGATTGTGATCGGCCCCGCCATAAATCGTGTATAAGATTCAGCTGCACTGGATCCCGACCGCCCGGCATGAGCAACGCCTTTTTCTCGGACCTTCTCACCTCGATCTCGGAGCGTGGCAGGACGCTGCTTCGGCGCGTCGGCTCAGCCGATCCAAAACCGGACGGAACCGAACTGATCGCGCTGTGCGAAGCCTTGCTCTCCGGCCGCGGCGAAGCGTCGGGCACCGCGATTGCTCGCGAGGTTCTCGACCGCTATCGCCATCTCGATGACAATGAGCGGCTGGCATTTTTCGAAGCCTTGACCCGCGACTTCGGCCCGGATCGCGAGAAACTCACGAAGGCACTGGAGAACTGGCGCGCGACGAGCGACGAGGATGCGAGCGGTCTTCATTTTGCTTCCGAGCCGAGGCGGCAGGAATTGGTTCGGCGCCTGAACCGTGCGCCCGGCGGCACCAGCGATCTTGTTGCGATGCGTGCCGATTTGCTCCGCCTCATGAACGGCCACAAGGAGCTCGCAGCGCTGGACCGCGACGTTGTCCACTTGCTGTCGTCTTGGTTCAACAGGGGGTTTCTCGTGCTGCGCAGGATAGATTGGTCGACACCGGCAAACATCCTGGAGCAGATCATCCGGTACGAGGCGGTGCACGAGATCCGTGACTGGGACGACCTGCGCCGTAGAATAGACCCGATCGACCGGCGTTGTTATGCGTTCTTTCATCCGGCCCTGGTCGATGAACCTCTGATTTTCGTCGAGGTGGCGCTGACTGAGTCGATTCCGGGCGCGATCGCTCCGCTGCTGGCCGAAGATCGCCAACTGGTGCCGACCGATCGGGCGCGCACCGCGGTATTTTACTCGATCTCCAACACGCAACGCGGTCTCGGAGGCATCTCCTTTGGCAGTTTCCTGATCAAGCAGGTCGCGGAGGAGTTGCGGCGCGAATTACCGAACCTGGAAAGTTTTGTGACGCTGTCGCCGGTGCCCGGTTTGATGGAATGGATCAAGCACGGCGATGATGTTCCGCTGTCCGATGAGGACCGCGTGGTGCTCGAAGCTCTCGACAGTCCCGGCTGGTTCACCAAGCCGGACGTGACGGCGCAACTGCGTACCGTAATGGAGCCGCTTGCGGCGCATTATTTCCTGAAGGCGCGGACGGCAAAAGGCAGGCTGATCGATTCGGTGGCGCGGTTTCATCTCGGCAATGGCGCCAGGCTGGAGCGAATAAACTGGCTTGGCGATCTTTCGCCAAAAGGCCTGCGCGAGTCGGCAGGTATCATGGTCAACTATCTTTATCGTCTCGACGATATCGAGAAGAACCACGAAGCCTACGCCAACCAGGGCGAGATCGTCGCTTCAAACGCGGTGAAGAAATTGCTGAAGGGCGAAGGCCGCAGATTGCTGGACATGCGGCTGTCTTGAGCGATCAGGAAGCCAGCGCCTTCATCTCCACGTAGAGATCGGATTTTGCTTCGAAGCCGATGCCCGGCAGTTCGGGCATGGTGATGTGACCTCCTTCAACTCGAACGCCGTCGGGAAAACCGCCATACGGCTGAAACAGGTCCGGGTAGCTCTCATTCCCGCCAAGACCGAGGCCGGCCGCGATGTTGAGCGACATCTGATGGCCGCCATGCGGGATGCAACGGCTTGCGGACCATCCCTGCGCTTTCAGCACCTGCAAGGTGCGCTGGTATTCGCACAACCCGTACGACAGTGCGCAATCGAACTGCAGCCAGTCGCGGTCAGGCCGCAATCCTCCATAGCGGAGAAGGTTTCGCGCGTCCTGATGACTGAACAGATTCTCACCGGTGGCCATTGGTCCCGGATAAAATTCGGCGAGCGCCGCCTGCAAATGGAAGTCGAGGGGATCTCCGGCCTCTTCGTACCAGAACAGCGGATAGTCGCGCAGCATCTTGGCGTAGGCCACCGCAGTTTCCAGATCGAACCGGCCGTTCGCATCGACCGCCAGTTGCGCCTGTTCGCCGACTTCCTTGAGCACGGCTTCGATACGCACGCGATCTTCGGCTATTGCGGCGCCGCCGATCTTCATCTTGACCACGTTGTAGCCGCGGTCGAGATAGCCACGCATCTCCTGGCGCAGCATCGAAAGGTCCTTGCCCGGATAATAATATCCGCCGGCGGCATAGACAAATACGCGTGGGTTGGCCTCTCGCCCGTGACGTTCGGCGAGCAACTGAAACAGCGGCTTGCGCGCGATCTTCGCCGTCGCGTCCCACACCGCCATATCGATGGTGCCGACCGCGACCGAACGCTCGCCATGGCCCCCCGGCTTCTCGTTCGACATCAGCGTGGACCAGATCTTGTCCGGATCGAGGTTGTCACCGCCTTCGTCCAGCAGCGTTTTGGGATCGGCTTCCATCAGCCGGGGCGCGAACCGCTCGCGGATCAGCCCGCCTTGGCCATATCGGCCGTTGGAGTTGAACCCGTAACCGACGACTGGCTTCCCGTCGCGCACGACATCGGTGACCACGGCAACGAGGCTCGTCGTCATCTTGGTGAAATCGATGTAGGCGTTGCGAATGGGCGAGGAGATCGGTCGGGTGACTTCGCGGACGTCGAGGATACGCATGGACGTGGTTTCCCGCTTTTCCGGGTTCAGGCGGTCTTGTCCCGGAAATATGGTTCGACCGCACCGTGGACCTTGATGGTGAGCGGGTTGCCGTAACGATCTTTGGCGTTACCGGCGGTCACGCGCACCCACCCCTCGCTGACGCAATACTCCTCGACGTTGGTTTTCTCGACTCCTTTGAAGCGAATACCGACGTCGCGCGCCAGCAATTCTTCATTGTAGTAGGGACTCTTCGGATCGGTCGACAAACGATCGGGTAATTGCTCGGTCGTAACTTCTGTTTTCTCGTTCACAACAAGGCCTCGATTTCTTTTTTCAAACGTTCGGGCGTCACCGTTGGGGCATGCCGCGCCACTACCTTACCCGATCGATCGACCAGGAATTTGGTGAAATTCCACTTGATGGACGAGCCCAACAACCCTGATTTCGCATCCTTCAAATGCCGGTACAACGGATGCGCGTTGGCGCCATTGACGTCGATCTTGGCAAACATCGGAAAGCTTATGTCATAGTTGCTCGCGCAGAACTGCTCGATCTGCCGGGCGTCGCCAGGCTCCTGGTTGCCGAACTGGTTGCACGGAAAGCCCAGCACCGAAAAGCCTCGCGGCCCAAGCTGTTTTTGCAGCGCCTCCAGCCCACGATATTGCGGCGTGAACCCGCAAGCACTGGCAGTGTTGACGATCAACAGCACCCGCCCCTCGAAATCTTTCAGCGCAACCGGCTCGCCGCCTAACGACGTCGCTGTGTAATCGTAGATGCCAGCCATCGTAGTTCTTTCGAGAGCCTTCTCTAGCTGACCGGATCGACCGGAGCGGGCGGCGTTCCGCCGGCCTCGATCGCCTCTCCCGCGAGCAGGCAGAGATCCTCGCGAAAGCGGCCGGCTACCACTTGAACGCCGACCGGTATCCGTCCCACCAATCCGGTGGACACGGAAAGCGCGGGCAGCCCGAGATAGGGTATGGCGATCTGTGGAATTTGTGCCTGCCATACCCTCGTGAACGAGGCCTCGTCGCGCACATCCAGACCGTCCGGAAAAGGCAGTTCCGCAGAAACCGGCATCAACACCACTGAATAGGTCTCGAGGAACAGCAGCCATTCTCGGCTCAATGTCGCCCGTCGGGTCAATACCTTCGAAAACGCGGAGGCGTCGAACGGAAAAACCTTGGACTTGTTGCCGCGCAAGCAGGCCAGCGCCCCCGGATCGCCTTCGCGCTCGGCAGCCGCAAGCTGCGCTTCGTAGCTATCGCCCAGCCATAGCTTGGTCTGAAGCTCCGCAGCCTCACGCAGCGGTGGCGTCTCGACCTCCTCCACTACCCATCCGGCACGCTGCAGCCGCTTGCCCGCATCCGCGACCGCGTCCGCCACTTCCCGGCTGGTCTCAAGACCGTCCGGCCGAAGGCAGAGCGCCGCGCGTTTGGGCATCGGAGGTCCTTCCAGCGGCGCCGGCACCCACCATGGATCGCGCGCGTCTCTCGCGGACATGGCCTGAAGCGCAATCCTGAGATCGCCTATCGTTCGCGCCAGCGGACCCGATACCGCCGAAATTTGCGCTCCGATCGTGCGTTCCGGCACCGCCGCATTGAAGCCGGCGACACGGCCGACGGTAGGCCTGAGCCCATGAACGCCGCAGGCATAGGCCGGATAGCGGATCGATCCTGCGATATCGGTGCCGTGGGCGATATGGCCGATGCCGGCAGCCACCGCCGCCCCTGCCCCGCCGGAGGAACCGCCCGGCGTAATGCCGGGATCGCGGGGGTTTTTGGTATCGCCATGAATCAAATTGGTGGTGAACCAACGATACGAAAACGCAGGGCAATTGGTGCGCCCGACAATCACCGCGCCGGCTTTGCGCAAGTTGTCGACCACCGGACTATTGCTGCGCGCGATGAGGTCGCGCTGCAGTTTAAGACCGTTGGTGTTGGCAAACCCCGCCTGATCGATGTTGACCTTGACGGTGACGGGAACGCCGGTCAGCGGCCCAGGTTGTTGCTTGCGCGCGATCGCAACATCCACCGCCTCCGCCTGTGCCAGCACGTCCTCGGGACGATGGTCGACCACGGCATTGATCGCGGGGTTCACCGCCTCAAGCCGCGCCAGGGCAGCGGAGGTGGCTTCCTTTGCGGAAATTTCTTTCGATCCTATCAGCACGGCAATTTCGGCCGCCGACAGACGCCAGAGATCTTTCATCGTAAACTCCGAATGACCGACGCTCTTGTAGCTCCGTGCTTACGATCGCACGATGAGAACGGCAGCATAAATGCAGCTTAGCGCAGACGAGCAAGATAGTAGGCGAGATCACCGATCTGCTCCGGCGTTACCGGCTGGAGCACTTCCGCCATGGTTGCGTCGTAGCCGTGCCGGCTGTTGTCCTTGTATTCGCGCATCGTCTTGTCGAGATAGTCCTCGCGCTGGTTGACGATGCGCGGCACGTTATCTCTCCCGGTAAAATCCGTGTTGTGGCAGGAGTTGCAGCGATGCTGCTCCACCAGCGCCTGGGCGCGTTGCAGCCGCGCCGGATCGCCCGGGTCAGCCGCCGGGTTCGGCGCCGGCATTTTTCCGATGAATTCGGAAAAGGCGCGGAGATCCTCGTCGGTCAGTGGTTTGGCCATCTCGTTCATCGGTTCGAACACCCGCAGCTTCTCGCGAAACATGAAGAGCTGGATCAACGTGTAAGCGGGCTGCTGGCCCCCGAGAGAGGGCGTATTCTCGGTTTCGGATTGGCCGCGCTCGCCGTGGCAGGCAAGACACGGAGCCGCACGCTCATCCAGCGTCTCCGCCTGTGCCGACGATGCGGCAAGCGCCAACGCCAACGCCGCCATCAGTTTTCGCATCGGCCGGTCCTTCAGTAGTACTCGCCTCATCGCGAAACCGAATCGGCGAAGCAATCCCATTGCCATTCAGCAAGTGGATTGCTTCGCGCAACTCGATGCCTCGCGACCTGGGCGCGGTTTTGCTTTTACCGCGCAGCCACCTTGGGCTTGCCGTAGCTGATGCGATAGACAGCGCCATTCCAGTCATCGGAAACCAGAATAGAACCGTCCTTCATCTGCAAGATGTCGACAGGCCGGCCGATATAACTGTTGTTGTCCAGGAAGCCCGTGATCAGCGGCTCCATGGATTTTACCGTGCCGTCCTTGTTCAGCTTCATCAACACCACATCCCCACCGACCTTCTTGGACCGATTCCATGAACCGTGCCTGGCCGCGATGATGGTGCTCTTGTAGCCTTTCGGAAACATGCTGCCGGTGTAGAATCGCATGCCGAGCGCCGCCGAATGCGGACCCATCAGGCCCACGGGCGCCGTGTACTCGCTGCAGGAATGTCCCCAGCCGAACTCGGGGTCCGGGAAGTTGCCCTGGTAGCAGTATGGTGAGCCGAAATGCTCGCCGACTTTCGTCACCCGGTTGAGCTCGTCCTCGGGCACGTCTTCCGATGCCCAGTCGCGTCCGTTGTCGGTGAAATACAGCTGCTTGGTTTCGGGATGCCAGTCGAACCCGACGGTGTTGCGAACGCCACGCGCGATCACCTCGGGGGCGCTGCCGTCAAGATTGATCCGCCTGATCTGCCCATGAGCATCGTCATTGAGCACGTTATTCCCGGGCTGTCCGACCGGGACATACAGCTTGTTGTCGGGCCCGATGCCGATGAACTTCCAGCCGTGGGCTTCATCCTTGGGAAGGTTGTCGTAGATGACGGTCGGCTTGGGGGGATTGTCCAGGACCTCCTCGACCTTTTCGATCTTGGATATCTTGGAGAGCTCGGCGATGTAGAGCGTGCCATCCTTGAATGCGACGCCGTTTGGACGGTACAGGCCTGAGGCCAAAACCTTGACGGTCCGCTTGCCGTCCTTCTCGACAATGGCATAGACCTTGTCGACCAGGCGACTGCCGACAAATACCGTGCCTTTGTCGCCAAGCGCCAATGAGCGCGCGTTGGCCATGCCGGACGCGTAAACCTCGATGTTGAATCCCGTCGGCACCTTGAGCTTGGCCAACGGCAACTTGTCCGCCGCGGCCGGAATTGGAGGGGGAGCGATCGGCGCGAGCTTTGAGGCCGCTTCGTTGCCCGCGGGCCGTCCGATCAGGGGAGAACCCGGCGGAAGCGGCGCGGCGGCAGCGGGGGCCCCGGACGCCGGCGGATTTGCCGGCTGCTGCGCGCTGGCACCCAGCGTGAATGCGCCAATAAAGGCGCCGGCAAGCATCAGGCTACGCCCCGTCGAGTAGATGGTCATGAAGTCCTCCCCTATGTGAAAGCCTTTATCTCGCGCCGGCAGGTTCGTTACCCGCGTCGTCGGCTTCCCTGCGCGATACTGTCCGAATTTATCCGTTGTTGCGCAATCGGAAAAATCGGGCGCCGGGTTGGGATGGCACGGTCAGTGTCTTGTGGCGGGCGCGTTGGAAAAATCGAAGATCGCTTCCGTAAACGGAAATTCCAGGACGATCTCGCCTGCATCGTCGGTGACTTCCAGAGTCGCTTTGAGCAACCCGGCCTCCGCGCCTTCGGTTTTCAACAACTCTCGGATCATGGCGCGCGCGATTTCCCAGGCGCGATCGGGATCACGCAGCTCCTCACCTTCGGGATCGGCGATCAATTCGTCCCCAACACGGGTGTTGAAATAATACCTGGGCATGCGCGTATCCGGTTCGGGGCTGCAATCGGCGAGCGGTGGGTTCACACCTTCTTTTTGCCCGTCCTCGAGGGCGATCGGCAGAGAACACCCTGATAATTGCAGCCTGAATCGCCCGATGTGGAGGTTCTTTTTAGAGGTCACCAGCAAATTTAATTGATTTTCCTTTCGCACCGCAGCAAAAAGAGCGGCGCTCGTCTTCTTGAAGATTTCACTGGCGAAGTTCTTATTCCCGACTACTTTAAGGGACGACGGCGGAGTACCGTCCGGTTAACAGGGAGACCCAAATGGCTTGGAAGACACCAAAGATCGTTGAAGTGCCGGTCGGCATGGAAATCAACATGTATGCGTGCGCCGCCCGCAAATAAGCGGCCGCATCAGCTTTACGTCTTCACGTAAGGTGGACCTACTGGCCTGGCACGTTCCCATCTTGCGGGGCGTGGCGGTGCCGGTGTCCACCTTCGAAGCTTTTGTTCCAGGAGACGGATCATGCTTCGCGTCGTCGTCCTGGGCGCCGCGGCAGGCGGCGGTGTACCGCAATGGAATTGCGGATGTCCGGTGTGCCGGACCGCGCGAACCCAACAACCTGAACTTCGGAGTACGCAGGCCTCGATCGCAATCAGTGCCGACGGTGGGCACTGGTTCCTGATCAATGCATCGCCCGATCTGCGTCAGCAACTGATCGCAACGCCACTGCTTCATCCCGCGGCGGGAAAGCTTCGTCACAGCCCGATATCGGGCGTAATCCTTACAAACGGCGAAGTCGATGCTGTGGCAGGGCTGCTATCGATGCGCGAAGGCTGGCCATTTACGCTATATGCGCATCCAACCGTGCTTTCGATCCTCAGGGATAACAGCATCTTCAATGTGCTGAGCGAAAAGAATGTGCGCCGTGAGCCGATCGAGGTGGACCGGCCCTTCGAGCCTGCCCTGGCGGACGGATCCAACTCCGGGATCGAGGTGTTGCCGTTCGCCGTTGCCGGCAAGACCGCATGGTATCTGGAAGGAAAGCCTCATCCCGGCGGAAGCGATGGCGCGGGAGATACGCTCGGGCTCCGCATCGCAGACAGAGCGACAGGCAAGCATTTCTATTTTGTCGCGGCCTGCGCCCGTGTGAGCGACGATCTCAAGGCCAGGCTTGCGGGCGCGCCGCTGATCTTCTTTGACGGTACGGTGTGGCGCGACGACGAATTGATCAGCGCGGGTCTGGGGAGCAAGACGGGGCAGAGCATGGGACACGTCGCCATGTCGGGCGACAACGGCGCGATCGCAAGCTTGGCGGACCTGAATATCGGGCAAAAGATATTTCTGCATATCAACAATTCGAATCCGGCGCTGCTGCGCGGGTCCGCGGAGCGCAAAATGGTGGAGCGCGCGGGCTGGCAAATCCCCGCCGACGGAACGGAGATCACGCTTTGAATGCGATGAGTCCAGACGGAATGACCGCCTTTTCACGCGGCGGGCACGCACCGTTGCAAAGTGCCGAAGAACTCGAAGCGGCGCTGCGGCAGATCGGCGCCTTGCGCTATCACAACCTGCATCCTTTCCACCGATTGCTGCACGGCGGCAAGTTGAACAAGGGACAGGTGCAGGCATGGGCGCTCAACCGCTACTATTACCAGAGCACGATCCCGATAAAGGACGCAGTGGTGATCTCGCGCTTCCGCGATCGCGGCATCCGGCTGGAATGGCGGCACCGCATCGAGGATCATGACGGCGATCTCCGCAGCGAAGGCGGCATCGAGCGCTGGCTGAAGCTGACCGAAGGTCTGGGACTGGATAGCGCATACGTTGAATCCACCGAGGGCATTCTGCCCGCAACTCGCTTTGCGGTCGATGCCTACGTTCATTTCGTTCGCGACAAAAGCCCGCTCGAGGCCATCGCTTCCTCGCTGACGGAGTTGTTCGCGCCCAACCTGCACGAAGAACGCATCTCCGGGATGCTCGCGCATTACGATTTCGTCAATCCGGATATCATGAGCTATTTCAGCCGGCGCATGACCCAGGCGCCGCGCGATGCCAATTTCGCCCTCGACTACGTCAAGATGCACGCGACGACGCCGGCTGAACGCGAGGCGGTTTGCAACGCGCTACTTTTCAAGACCAATGTGCTATGGGTTCAACTGGACGCGCTCTATCACGCCTATGTCGAAGGGCACGTGCCGCCGGGCGCATTCGTTCCCAGAGAACAGTAGATAGGATTTGAGGGAAGCGATGGCGGGCCAAAGCCGCAACATCAGTGTCAGCGAGGCCAGCCGGCCGGTGCTGCCGCGCCATGCGAAGCTGAAATTCGATGCGACCCGACAGGTCTGGGTCATTCTGGCTCCGGAGCGGGTGCTGGCACCTGACGAAATCGCGGTGGAGGTGCTTCAACTCTGCGACGGCGTCCGCAACGTCGAACAGATGGTGGATCATCTCGCCGCGAAATACACAGCCGAGCGCCGCGCGATTTCGACGGACGTGATTGCGATGCTGCAGGACCTGGCGGACAAGGGGTTTCTCACCGAAGCGCGCGAGAAGACCTCATGACTCCTACTTTGACGGATGCAAGTTCAGCACTCGAAGAGGTTGACCGCTCTGACGGGCTATCAGCGCTGGAACGGCGCGGAACGCTTGCCGAGTCCTTCGGTATTCCCCTGGCGGTGCTCGCCGAGCTGACGCACCGCTGCCCGTTGCAGTGCCCTTACTGTTCAAACCCGGTCGAGCTGGAGCGTGGCGGCAGCGAGCTGAGCACTGAGGAATGGAAGAAGGTCCTGAGCGAACTGGCCGAGATCGGCGTGCTGCAAATCCATTTCTCCGGCGGCGAGCCGACCGCGCGCAAGGATTTGGTCGAACTCGTCCGGCACGCCAGCGACGTCGGGCTATACTCAAATCTGATCACCTCGGCGGTGCTGTTAAGCCGCGAGCGACTGTCCGCGCTTGCCGATGCGGGATTGTGCCATGTGCAGATCAGCTTTCAGGGCAACGAGCCTGTCCTCGCCGACCGGGTCGGCGGTTTGAAAGGTGCTCACGCGAAGAAAATCGAGGTCGCGAGGTGGACACGCGAACTGGATCTGCCGCTGACCGTCAATGCCGTGATGCATCGCCAGAACCTGTTCCAGCTATCCGACATCATTCAGATGGCCGTCGATCTCGACGCCGATCGGCTGGAGGTAGCCAATGTTCAATATTATGGCTGGGCACTGAAGAATCGCGCGGCCTTGATGCCGACGCTGGCTCAGATCGAGGAGACCAGCCGGATCGTGGAGGAAGCGCAGGCGCGACTCAAAGGCACGCTCGCCATCGATTATGTGGTCCCCGACTATTACGCGCTGCGGCCGAAAAAATGCATGGGGGGCTGGGGGCGGCAGTTCTTCAACATTTCGCCAGCCGGCAAGATCCTGCCCTGCCACGCTGCCGAAAGCATTACCGGCCTCGAATTCCTCTCGGTCCGATCAAACCGGTCGATCGCATGGATCTGGCGGAATTCGGAGGCCTTCAATCGCTATCGCGGCACGGCCTGGATGCCGGAGCCGTGCAAAAGCTGTGAATTCCGGGAGGTTGATTTCGGGGGTTGTCGTTGTCAGGCATTTGCCCTGACCGGCGATGCCGGCAATACCGATCCGGCTTGCACGCTGTCGCCGATGCACGAGCAGATCTTCAAGCTGGCCGAGCAGGAAGCCGCAAGCGAGAACAACCGCTTCCTCTATCGCAATTTTGCCGGGGGTACGCTGGAAACGGACCGCGACAATGGGGCCTGACGCCGATGCTGGAAAATCGGGTTCTCAACGCTCCGATCCGTTCGCGCCGCTGACTTCGCAGCTGCTTCCTGCCGGCGACGGTCACGATATCTACGTCGAGAGTGTCGGACGGGCCGGCGGCGTGCCTGCAATCTATCTGCACGGCGGGCCTGGCAGCGGGTGTCAGCCCGATCACCGCCGGCTGTTCGACCCCGAACGTTTCCACGCGATTCTCTTCGATCAACGTGGCGCGGGCCGAAGTCGGCCGAAGGGGTGCCGCGAACACAACACGCTGCCGCATCTCATCGCCGATATGGAGATGATCAGGCAGCAATTCGGGTTTGCCCGTTGGATGATCGTCGGAGGATCGTGGGGTGCGACGCTGGCACTGGCTTACGCGCAGGCCCACCCACATCGTGTCAATGGTCTGGTGTTGCGAGCAACCTTCCTCGGCACCCGCCAAGAGCTGGAAGACGCATTCCTCGGTGCGCTGCCCCGCTTCTATCCAGATCTCTACGACGATTTCCTAAGCCTGTTGCCACCCGAACAGCGTTCCGAGTCGATTGACGCGTACTGGGGTCGAATTCTCGACCCGGATCCCGTGGTGCACGGCCCCGCCGCGCGGGCATGGCATGACGCCGAACGAATACTATCGGAACATGCGCCAGGCCGTGACCGCCTTGATCTCGCATCGGCGAAACCGTCACGCGCCCTGCCCTCGAGTCCGTTCATGGAGGCGCACTACTTCCGTAACGACTGCTTCATGAAGCCGGATCAGCTGCTGGCTGAAGCGGCAAAGCTGAATGGAATCCCCGGCCTCATCGTGCAGGGTCGCTACGACTTGCTCTGCCCGCCGGCCACCGCTCATGCGCTTAACGCGGTTTGGCCGGAATCGGAAGTTCGCGTGGTCGAACGCGCCGGTCACTCGCTTTATGATCCGGGAGTGAGGGACGCGGTGATGAAGGCGATTGCAGACCTGGCCTCCCGAATTTCGCGTAAGGACTGATCACCATGCCGCTTGCCGGAAAAGGGATGCTGCTCACCTCCATGGATATCGATCCATCGGATGAGGCCGATTTCAACCGATGGTACGATCGCGAACACCTCGTGGAGCGCGTCACGATCGAGGGCTTCCTCGAGGCCCGCCGCTACGTCGCGCATCGAGGCAGCCCGAAATACCTCTGCCTCTATTCGACCGCGACATTTGACGTGCTGGACAGCCCGGCCTATCGAGCCGCAGTAAAAAATCCCACCGAGTGGTCGCGCGTCAATCTGGCGCGCTTCAAGAACATGATTCGCACCATCGCGCGCGTCACCATCACTCGTGGGCAGGGCCGCGGCGCTGCGCTTGGCGTTATTCGGCTTCGTCCGGCGGCTGGGAGCGAACATGAGTTGCGTGCCAGCCTTGGCGAGAAGCTCGATCCCGAAGCTCTCGACGGCATCATTTCGATGCATTTGATCGAAAGCGATCGCGCGCTTTCCAAACCGCTCACGCAAGATCCGCCCGTCTCTGACCCCGGCGCAGGCGATTGGTTCGTTCTGATCGACGGCACGAATCCGACGGTGGTTTCCGACGCCATCGCAATGCGCCTCAATGAAGCTTCGCTGTTCCCTCGGGGAACATTGATCACGGCGGGTACCTACAGCTTGATGTGGGATCTGGGCCGAATCGATCTTCAATCACCGCAAAAAGATGGTTGATATCGCGTTGCGTGGCGTATGTTGCAGTGCCGCATGCGAGATCGGCGTTAACGACAGGCAGCCAGACGAATAGCGAATAGCCGTAAAGCAAAAATGGCTTTCCAGCGCACTGCCGATCATATTGAATGCGCCGATTCAGCAAACCCATGTTATGGCTGGCGAACCACCGAGGGCGCCCTTACGAGCGCTCATCACAGAAGTCAAAGGCCGCACGGTTTCTCGTCGTCGTGCGGACAGGGTAGGAATGAAACCGACTGATATTTCGGCGCCCGATTACTTTCATAAAGTTGTCGACTGCCAATGGGCCTGTCCCGCACACACCCCAGTTCCAGAATACATCCGTTTGATCGCTGAAGGCCGCTATAGCGACGCCTACATGATCAATTGGAAGTCGAACGTGTTCCCTGGAATTCTCGGGCGCACGTGCGATCGTCCATGCGAGCCCGCCTGCCGTCGCGGCCGCGTCGAGGAAACCCCCGTCGCGATCTGCCGCCTGAAGCGCGTTGCGGCCGACTTCAAGGACGACGTCAAGCATCGCATGCCGCGCCGGTCGGCGAAGAACGGCAAGCGCATCGCGATCGTCGGCGGCGGTCCCGCCTCGCTCACGGTGGCGCGCGACCTCGCACCGCTTGGCTATCACTGCACCGTATTCGACGCCGACCCGAAAGCCGGCGGCATGATGCGGACGCAGATCCCGAAATTCCGATTGCCGGACTCGGTGATCGATGAGGAAACCGGCTACATCCTCGATCTCGGCATCGAGTTCAGGGGCGGCCAGCGCATCGATAGCCTGAACAGCCTGCTCGGCGAAAATTACGATGCAATCTTCATCGGCTCCGGCGCGCCGCGCGGCCGCGAACTCGACATTCCCGGCCGCAAGGAGGCCGCTGGCAATATCCACATCGGCATCGATTGGCTCTCAAGCGTATCGTTCGGCCACGTCGAGAAGATCGGCAAGCGCGTTATCGTGCTCGGCGGCGGCAATACCGCGATGGACTGCTGCCGTACTGCGCGCCGTCTCGGCGGCGAAGACGTCAAGGTGATCGTGCGTTCGGGGTTCGAGGAGATGAAGGCCTCGCCCTGGGAGAAGGAAGACGCGATTCACGAAGACATTCCCATCCTCAACTTCATGGTCCCGGTGTCTTTCGTTCACAACAGCGGCAAGCTGACCGGCGTGACCTTCCAGAAGGTCCGGGCGGAGTATGACGCGAGCGGCCGGCGTAGTCTCGTGCCGGCGGGCGAGCCGGACCAGACGATTCCCTGCGACGACGTGCTGGTGGCGGTCGGGCAGGAAAATGCTTTCCCCTGGATCGAGCGGGATTGCGGGGTCGAATTCGACAAGTGGAACATGCCGAAGGTCGACGCCAAGACCATGAGCTCGACCAATCCGAAGGTGTTCTTTGGCGGCGATGCCGCGTTCGGGCCGAAAAACATCATCTGGGCGGTGGCGCACGGTCATGATGCGGCACTCTCGATCCATCGGTTGCTCTCCGGCGAAGACATCAACGAGCGCCCGCTTCCTGAGGTGAATATCTCATCCCAGAAGATGGGCATTCACGAATGGAGCTACGACAACGACATCTCCGCCGACATGCGCTTCAAGGTGCCGCACCGCGACAAGGTCATCGCGCTGAAGGATATCCGTGCCGAGGTCGAGCTCGGCTATGACGTCAAGCTCGCGCTCGGCGAGGCGCAGCGCTGCCTGAACTGCGACGTCCAGACGGTGTTCACCACCTCGCTCTGCATCGAGTGCGACGCCTGTGTCGACATCTGCCCGATGGATTGCATCACCTTCACCGACAATGGCGAAGAGCAGGACCTGCGGCAGCGGCTCAAGGCGCCCGCGACGGCGCATCC
This sequence comes from Bradyrhizobium sp., assembly GCA_045811665.1. Taxonomy (GTDB): domain Bacteria; phylum Pseudomonadota; class Alphaproteobacteria; order Rhizobiales; family Xanthobacteraceae; genus Bradyrhizobium. The sequence continues at coordinate 814 of JBJMTO010000064.1, read as the reverse complement.
GGACCAGGACCTCTACGTCGCCGACGGCCTGAAGACCGGGCGCGTCATGGTAAAGGACGAAGACGTCTGCCTGCATTGCGGCCTGTGTGCCGAGCGCTGCCCGACCGGCGCCTGGGACATGCAGAAATATCTCATCGACATGACTCACGCGGGAACGACATGCCAGAGCAAAGCCCGATCAGCAGCGTAAACGACTTCGTCGTCCGTTTCGCCAACGTCAACGGCTCGGGTTCGGCCTCCGCCAACGAGCTGTTCGCGCGATCGATCCTGCGCCACGGCGTGCCGGTGAGCCCACGCAACATCTTCCCCTCCAACATCCAGGGCCTGCCGACCTGGTACGAGGTGCGCGTCACCGAGCAAGGCCATCTCGGCGCCCGCGGCGGCGTCGACATGATGGTGGCGATGAATCCGCAGACCTGGGACAAGGATGTCGCCGCGATCGAGCCCGGCGGCTATCTGTTCTACGATTCCACCAAGCCGATGCCGGCGTCGAAATTCCGCACCGATATCCCGGTGATCGGCGTGCCACTGACCGCCATCGCCAATTCGACCTATACCGATCCCCGCCAACGCCAGCTCTTCAAGAACATCATCTATCTCGGCGCGATGTGCGCCCTGCTCGACATGGATCCCAAGCTGGTCGAGCAGCTGATCGGCGAGCAGTACAAGGGCAAGGAGAAGCTCCTGTCCTCGAACGTTCACGCGCTGCATCTCGGCCGCGACTGGGCGCTGCAGAACCTGAAATGCCCGACTGGCCTCAGGGTCAGGAAATCCGACAGGGTCGGCGAGCGCATTTTCATCGAAGGCAACAGCG
>JBJMTO010000063.1:0-42701 GCA_045811665.1 Bradyrhizobium sp. | reverse complement strand
CAAGCTCCTCGGCGCGGGCGTATATTGGCCAGTAACGATGCCGGCCAAGCGGCTCGTTGGCGCGCGGCGACACGTTGATCTGCACATACTGACCGAGCTTAGCGCAGCGCTCGATCTCGGCCACTGCCGCTTCGGTGTCGTCCTGCCCGACCAGGATCGATGCCTTCAGCCGGGGCTCGCGGCTGGTCCAGTACGCGAGCTGCCAGTCATTGATGGCGCGCTGGATCGCGGCGCCGAAGTCGAGATTCTGTTGCGAAAAGATAAACAGATCGAGCACCTGCAGAATCCCGAACTCGATATCCAGCGGATCCAAGTGCTGCTTGCGCATGAAGGCGAGATCGGATCCAGGGGGTCCGCCGGTCGGTGGCCAGGCGTCGCGGCGCGCGATGAGCGGAGAGGAACGCGGATACGGCGTGGTACCGATATAGGGCGTGCGCAGGTGATCGCCGAAGGTTTTCAGATGCTCCTGCCATCGCTTCGGCAGGAAGGGATTGAGGTCTGCGCGTGAATGCAGGCTCGGATGGATGTCGCAATCGATGATGCGGAGCCGGCTTTTCGCCGATTCATCCTGCTCGAGCGCGGGACGGTCGATGACGTCGCTCATGCGATCCTCCTTCGGACCAGGTCTATGCGGCTAGCTGCAGCCGCGGAAAGGTTTCGAGCGGATTATCGGTGCACATTCGCGACACCAGGCTGGACGGCAGATGCGGCGGGATGGCGTCGTCACCATCGAATTGCCAGTGCGGATAATCCGACGCGAAAAGGAACATCTTGTCCGAGTCGATCATGTCGATGATCTCGGCAACGCCCTTGGCGTCCGGCGGACTGTCAAAGGGCTGCGTCGTCAGGCGAATATGATCGCGCATGATCGCCGCCGGTTCGCGATCGACCCATGGCACTTCCACGCGCACCCCGCGCCAGGTCTTGTTGGCGCGCCACATGAAGGCGGGAAGCCAGCTCACGCCGGATTCCATCAGCACCACCTTGAGGCCAGGGAATTTGAGGAACACGCCCTCGTAAATCAGGCTGAGCACCTGGGCCTGAAATGCCTGCGCCTCGGCGAGATAGTATTCGTAGCGGTAGGAAGGCCAGCCTACCGAACTCGGCGCGCCGCGGTACTGGCTGCCGGCATGAATCGCGATCGGCAGCTTGTGTTTCTCCGCCGCCTGCCACACCGGCCAATAGTGCCGGCGGCCCAGCAGGCTCTCACCCTGCGCCAGCACCAGCACGGAGACGAACCGGTTATCGCCGGCGCGGCGCTCGATCTCTTCGATCGCCAGATCGGGCGCCTGCAAGGGAACCACGATCGAGGCGCGCAGCCGGGTATCGCGCGCCAGCCATTCGGTGGCGATCCAATCGTTGATGGCTTTGCAGAATGCGGCGGCCATGTAGGGATCGAACACGGCCTGAGCGCCGTAAAGCACGTTGCAGATGGCGTGGCTGGCGCCGAGCTGGTCGAACGCGCCGCGCTGGACCATCAGGAGGTCGCTGCCCGGTTTGCCTTTGGCCGGGCGCCAGTCAGGGCGGCCACACAACGGCATCTCGGGAGGGTAGCTGGTGAGATCGAGCCCGTCGATGGCGCGGCTCACGACCTGTTCTTTCCAGTGGTCGTCGAGATAAGGCAGCAGCGTGGTCCGCGTTCCGCCTACGGCCGGGTGGATGTCGCAATCGATCCGGGTGGCGACCATGCGCGTCCCCTGAACATCTTCTTGGCGGCTTGCTGCCGCGCTTTAAATGTGCCGCCGACGGCCCGCCGGCGCAAGGGATAGTGGGGTTGGACGATAGCGTCTCGCGCACATCGTGATCCACTTCACACTTGCCTTGTAGGAAGCAAGTTATGGTTCCTCCCGGGAATTGCCCAACTACCTGCTAGGCAAGCCATTGAACGCGCAGCGGGAGGGCTTCTGAACTGGAGCGTTTGCATGGTTTTTGTGCAGCTATATTGCCCTCAATTCCTGTCATTGCCAGTGCTGCCGACCGCGCGCAGCAATCATTTCAATTCCGTCCTGTCCAATGTCTTGGCTCGTGTTTCCATCCCATCTAGGATAGCAAGGCTGGGGTCGCGTGGTCGGATCAACATGAACGATGATGCGCTGGATAAAGGCGACGAGCAGCCTGCCCGGAGTAATTCGTCCGGCGTCGGGCTTGTACAGCAAGAAACCGTTGTGTTGCTGGTCGATCTGGTCGAGTCGGTGCGTCTCATGCGCCAGCACGAGAACTTCACCATTCGGCGATGGGCAGACTTCGTCCGTACCGTAACCTCCGAAATATTGCCGCGCCATCACGGCCTCCTGGTGAAAAGCCTGGGCGACGGTCTGCTGGCGCGCTTTATGTCAGTGCCCGATGCCGTGGCTGCCGGTGCTGAAATGCACCGGAGACTCGGGGAACAGAATGCGGGCCTTCCGCAAGATCGACATTTTCACCTTCGCGCTGGCATCAATGCCGCAATGGCCTGGAGCGACGGCATAGACATCTACGGTACGAGCGTAAACCTGGCGGCACGACTGGCTACGCTGGCCGGCCCCGGCGAGACCATTGCCAGCGAGTCAGCGCATGAGCAACTGGCGGCCGCCCTCGCCAGCCTGGCCAACCCCGGCGAGACCATCGGCAGCGCTTCCGCGCACGACGAACTTACGCCCGGCGTGGATGCGTCCTGCGAAGACCTCGGCGATTGCATTCTCAAGCATTTTGACAAGCCGGTTCGCGCTTATCGGGTCGGAGCGGCAAGTGCGCAGCCAACCTTGACCGCGCGACGCGACTACGGAACGGCTATGCAGCCTACGATCGCCGTGATTCCCTTTGGGGCGAGAAACAATGCCCCGGAGCATTTCGACATCGGCAATCTCATTGCCGATAGCGTGATCTGGCGGCTGTCGACGGCGGCCAACCTGAAGGTGATTTCACGCCTCTCGACCAGCGTATTCCGCGGCCGCGCGAGCGATGTCGGGGAAGTGTCTGCCCATCTCGGCGCTACCTATGTCCTTAGCGGCGGATACGTCGTGAATGACGGCACGCTTTTGGTGACCGCCGAGCTCTCCGAGGCGCGGAGCAACCAGGTCGTCTGGACGGATCGTTTGAGCGGTGCAATCGGCGACCTGCTGCAGCCCGAGAGCGAACTCGCGGGCCGAATTGCCCAGGCGGTGCATTTGTCGGTCTTTGACGCCGAGGTCGAGCACATACTCACGCAGCCCCTGCCGACGCTCAAGAGTTACTCGTTGCTGCTTGGCAGCATCAAGCTCATGCACCGGTCCAGTAAAGATGAGTTCCTGCAGACGCGCAGGATCCTCGATGAACTTATCGACAGGCACGGCCGGATCGCTGCCCCGCGAGCGTGGCTCGCGAACTGGTACATCCTCCGGGTGACGCGGGGCTGGTCTGAAGATCGCAAGCGCGAGGCTGCCGAAGCGCTGAGAGCTACTCGAGCCGCGCTCGACCGTGATCCATCCGACGCTCTTGCACTTGCGACGGAAGGGTTCGTCTACTGCCATTTGCTGAAGGACTTGGATACCGCGCGTCAGCGTTGCGATCAGGCGGTGAATGCGAATCCCAGCCATGCCTTGGGTTGGCTCTACCGAGGCACGGTGAATGCTTTCAAAGGCGAGGGCGATGCAGCCGTGAAAGCGACACGCCGGGCATTGGAGCTCTCTCCGCTCGATCCGCAGCGCTACTATTTCGAGTCGCTTGCAGCGACCGCGGAGCTTTCCGCGCACCAATACGAGAATGCCGAAAGGCTTGCGCGCTCCTCGCTGGTGCTAAATCGCATGCACCCGTCCACCTGGCGGGCTCTCACAATCGCGCTCGTATGTCAGGGTCGAATGGATGAAGCCCGGGAGGCCCTCGACAAAGTGCGGCAGCTCGAGCCTGAATTGACCGTTGAAAGATATCGCGCTCGCATGCCGAACGGGGATCTCGAATGCGGCCGGCACTGGGCGTGCTGTCTGGCGATGGCGGGGTTACCCTTGGGAAATGGGAATTCGCACCGGCATTGAAGATAAATTAATTTTGCTCTTGTGAAGCATGAAGTCGAGATGAGAACAACATGCCAGTCGTCCCGCAATCACAGAGGTGTCGTCGCAAGCTGATTAACTGATCAACAAGGAGGGCAGGAAATGAGCCAATTGGGCGGAGCAGGTGGCGCGGGCGGAGCCGGTGGGGCCGGAGGTGCGGGCGGCGCGGGCGGTGCCGGCGGCGCCGGTGGTGCCGGTGGCATCGGCGGGGCCGGCGGGTCTGTTTTCGGCACGCTGGGCGATGTCTATGCCAATCCGGTGATGCTGGATGCACTGATTCATTCGCGCGAGGGCATCACTGTCCCCGAATACAGTCACGGCGCGCCTCTATTCGCGAGCCTCGATGACCTGCCCCAGATGAATCGCTGGGACCAGTGGGTTCGCGCCTACATCGCGGTAGGCGAGCTGATGGAAGGGATCCATTTTCAAACGTCGGGCACCAACGCATTTCAGGTCCTGTCAGCCGGCTCTCTCATTGCGGAAATCCAGCGGCCGGCCCAAACGACATTCGAGCAACAAATTCCCCTCGTCCTCAATTGGGCCGAACTGCGCAACGAACGCGCCACCGAAATTCTGGCGCAGATCGATCCGCAATACGCTTTTTGGGCGTCGGTCGTTGACCTGCATCCCGAGCGGACCAGGCGCACGCTGGAACTGATCAACCTCGTGCTGCAGCTGTGCGTGTATGTGGAAATGCGTTTCAAACATGCCTTGGGTTGCTACCGTCCGGCCGAATACAACGCCCAAATTCAACCGATGATCACGACCCCCGGGCACGGCACGTTTCCGATGGGGCACGCCACGCAAACATACGCTGTCACCTACGTTCTTCAGAAGTTGCTGCAACTCCAACCAAGCAACGCCACACACGCATGGGTGATCGACCAATTGGATCGTCTTTCGGCACGCATCACAACCAACCGAGTGATCGCCGGTGTGCATTTCCCCGTCGACAGCATGGCCGGACGCATGTTGGGCGTCGCATTGGGCGAATACTTCGTGGCCCGTTGTACGGGAGGCAAGACGTTCATGAACCGCAAGTTCCTTGCCGCGGGAAGCGACGCCAATCCAACTACGGATTTCAATCCCTTCAACACGACTGTTGTCCCTCTTCAGGCTCTCAGTCAGGGACCGTTCTACTATGAACAGGTGGGAGGCACCGTTCCGGCCTCCCCATTATTGGCCTACTTCTGGAACGCGGCGGACTCCGAGTGGAAGGGAAGATTTGGAGTCCCGGTAGTACCCTGACCTAGTCGAACGAACACGTTTACGCTCTCATACTTTTTTCAGCAGTTGTCCGGTTTGACGCCGCGCGTTGGTAGCGGGACAACGGGATCCCGGTTTTTCTGGATCTGCTTTGGGCGAACCATCGCTGCAACCGAGCGGAGAACATTCCATGGCCGAAGGCGAGATCTACCCCAAATGTTTTGGTCCGTATCTCCGGTACGCGATCTCGACGCGATTTGTGTATTTCAGATCGTTCGGCCAGACGATCTCCAGGCGTGACCAGCATTTCTTCAATGAGAGTGAGTTCAAGCTATTCCTGCTGGTGGAGTTCATTAAAGCCGGCCAGGCAGAAGATTTCGCCGATGCGGTTCAAAAGATCCTCTCCGATCGCGCCGTTGAGCTCGGCCCAGCCGACGACGACACTCCCTACACCACCATGCGGACCCTAACCATCGTCGTGACCCCCGCGGCGGCGGATAGCTCTGGCTCTTCCATCTGGCAGCAGCTGTTCGCTCTCTGGGAAGAATTTGTGTCCAGGGTTGAGCTGTCGCTTCCTATGAAGCTGTCGACAGAGATGCTCGTCCGCGGAAGGGTCAATACGATCGAGGAACGCTGGAAAGAAGAAGGGGAATCGCCGCGATCGCTTTTGATCGGCATGCTGGACGATGGCTGCCCGTTCGCGGCCGCGCCGTTTCGCAGAACATCGTCTTCCGGTTCTACCAGTACGCGGGTGCGAGCGATCTGGGACCAGGACCAGAACAGGCTAGCCGCCACGAGCACGGACATCGTCTTCGGCCAGGAACCGCCTGATTTCAAATACGGTCTCGAATACCGGCGCCACTCCGAACCGCTCGGGAGCCCGTTGCCGCGACAGGTCGGACTGGACGAATGGACGGCCATGCATCTGACGCCGAGCGGCAGTGTCGACGAGGACGGCTGCTACGCCAAGGCCGAGTTCAAAAGACTCGCAAGCCAGCAGTCGCACGGGGCGCATGTGATGGACGTGCTCGCCGGGAGCGTCCCAACTTCATCACGAATTGGCCCCTCGAAGGTGGGCGGCGACCGTCGCGATCCACCGAGCTGGGCACCGGGAAGTGCCGCCAGCGATCCTGCGTGCGATGCGGATGTGGTGTTCGTGCAATTTCCCGAGAGCTGCATTCGCGATGCCACCGGCGTTTGGCTGCTTTCGTATGTCGTTGAGGGCATCCGGTACATTCTGTCTTTTGCCGACCCTCACCACACCGAACACGTGATCATCAACCTGAGCTATGGGCCGACAACCGGACCGCATGACGGCAAGGCGTTACTCGAGGCGGCATTGACGGCGTTTGTGGCGGAATACAACGGCACACATCGAAAGCCCAAGCTTGAGATCATCCTTGCCGCAGGCAACGCCTATTTGAGCGAGGGCCACGTTTTTTTCGCCAGCAACGACGAAGATCCTGCGCAGGTCGAATGGACCTGGCGGCTTCCACCAGACAACGCCGTGCTGTGCTTTGCCGAGATATGGATGGACGAACTCGACGCGAGCAGTGTTTCCATTACCCTGACCTCCCCAAGTGGCGTCATCTATACGCCTGCCTCTACCACCCCTCCGCCACCCGCCGGGGTGGATCTCCCGATCACCTGGGGCGGTCAGACGATGTGGCGGCTTCATGTCGACCATACTCGCATCGCTCCCGGCATCACGGCACCCGAATCTGGCGACTACAAAATCAGCATCACCGGCGTGCCGGAAAACGCTAAAGTTCATGCCTACGTGGCCCGCACTGATCCGAACATGGGCGTGCGAAACGGTGCGAAGCATTCCTATTTTGTCGACCCCAACTGGGAACAGACCCGGTCCGCTTTCGCCGACTGCACGCGCGTCAATGGCGAGTTCGACAAGAGTGGGTCTTTGGTTCATCGCCACGGCACGCTCAACGGCATCGCTACGGCCAAGAAGCGCAGAGTACGCGTGGCCGGCGGATACGTTCTTGCCGATGGACGCAAGTCGACCTACTCCTCGGCAGGACCTGCGCGCCGTGGCCCCCGTGTCGGTCCCGATTACCTTCTCCCCTGCGACGAATCCTGTGCGCTCGAGGGCATACGTGCGGGGGGCACCAGGAGCGGCGCCGTGTTTCGTCTCGTGGGAACCAGTGTCGCGGCACCGGAGCTAGGACGACAGATTGTCAAACTGGTATCCGGATTGCCGTTTCCGACCCCAACGCACGTTCCGGCTGGAACCGAAATCGAAAAAAGGGGAGGCGGCAATATCGAGCCGCCATAACGTAAAGACTAGACGCCGATGCCCGGGGTTGCGCCGCCCCTTTTTCCTTCAGGGAAACAAATCGGGTGTTTGGCGTCTGATGCACTGGCGAGGTCATAAAGGCAGCAACATTGCGGGCAGTTTCAGCCACCCTGATTTGCACGGTGCTAAGCGCGACTGTGCCTGCTGCCGCCCAGCCTCTCCCCTTGCCCAGTTATAATGCCCCGATCAGCGAGAGTTCGATCTCCGGCGTTTCGTCCGGTGCGTTCATGGCGGTTCAGTTCGGGACAGCATGGTCCTCGATCATCAAGGGCGTCGGCGTAGTTGCAGGCGGACCTTACTGGTGCGCCATGGCTGACGGTTATGACGCGCTTAGCTGGTACTGGGGACCGATTTGGCGAGCCACCGGTGCATGCATGAAGGGACCGGCGTCCGAGCTTGATGTGGGAGCGTTCACCGCCAAGGCAGACGCGAAGGCCGCTGCTGGCGAGATCGACTCGCTCGACAACCTCAAGCGACAGAAGATCTATCTTTTTCACGGCTTCAATGACGCCATTGTCGCCAAAGCCGCGACCGATGCCGCCGCCGCGTTCTATCGGCATTACCTGGGCAATGAAAATCGGGGCAATCTTTTTTATCAGGCCAGCCTCGGAGCCGGCCATTCCTTCGTGGTGGCGTCCGAGCAGGGCGCAACCGGATTGAACGAGTGCAACGAGAACAAGGACCCCTTCATCGACCGATGCGACTACGATCAGGCCGGCATCATCCTGCAGCACATTCACGGCCGCTTGAATCCACCCAATCGTGGTCAAGTCGCGGGCTCGCTGAAGACCTACGATCAGTCGGTTTATACCAAGCCCTACCAACCCGACGCGTTGAGCCTGGGCGATACCGGTTACGTGTTCGTGCCCGCGGATTGCGAACGGGGCGACCAATGCCGCGTTCACGTCGCACTCCATGGATGCCTGCAGGACACAGGCGAGATCGGCCCTCGTTTCGTGGAGCACACCGGATACAATGCATGGGCCGATACCAATCGCCTTATCATTGTTTATCCGCAGACCCGGCCGAGCCGGCGTTCGCCATACAATCCGGAAGCTTGTTGGGACTGGTGGAGCTACATCGACCACAAAGACAGCTACGTCACAAAATCAGGATCACAGATCAGAGCGATCAAAGCCATGCTGGATGCGCTCACAAAGGATGCGACTCCGCCCGCGGATTCGGCCGTGTCATCCGCAACGGCACCCGATGGGCTGACCGTCCTGGACACGTCAGAGTCGGGCGCAGACCTTGCCTGGTATCCCGTGCCGGGAGCAACCATCTACAGGGTGTCGCGCGCGGCAAGCGACGGCAGCTTTCAAAAGGTCGGCGACGTATTCGGACCCAGCTTCGCCGATTCAGGCCTGACGCCGCAATCGAGTTATCGATGGCACGTGTCAACTGTCATAAACGGAGTGGAAGGAACGCCCTCCGCCCAGACCACCGCCACGACGCGAGCAGCGCCGGCTCCATGCGATGAACCGGGTCGGTGCCCGATCAGCCCATAATCGCCGCGTCTCGCTCGTTGCGCGCCATTCATTCCGCTCGCGCACAGCCGTGATCGGCGCACTTCACGCGGCGAGCGCCTTTCCAGTCGATGCCGCGCTGTTTAGGCCGCGCGAACCGTCGTGAGGAAACTATCAACCTCTTGCTTCAGGCGCTCGGACTGCATTGCAAGCTCGCCGGCCGAACCGAGCACCATTTCGGCTGCACTACCGACCTGAGCCGATGCTTGCGTCACACTTGCAATGTTTTGCATGACCCCCTGCGTGCCCTGCGCGGCCTGGTGCACGCTGCGCGCAATTTCCTGCGTCGATCCACTCTGCTCCTTCACTGCGGCGGCGATCGTGGTGGCGATCTCGTCGATCTCCGCGATAGTGGTGCCGATCTCGCGAATGGCGCCGGCTGTCGCTCCGGTCGCCTCCCGGATCTCCTGGATTTGGTCGGCGATCTCCTCCGTCGCTTTCGCGGTCTGGGTGGATAGAACCTTTACTTCGCTGGCAACCACGGCAAAGCCCTTGCCCGCCTCCCCGGCTCGCGCGGCTTCGATCGTCGCGTTCAAGGCCAACAGGTTGGTTTGCGCGGCGATGTTCTGAATGAGCCCCATCACCTCGCCGATCTTCTCGGTCGCCTCGAGCAAGCCCTGGACCATTGCGTTCGTTCGCTCCGCCTGTGCTACCGCGTTTTGCGCTATCGTCGCGGAGTGAACGATCCGACGCGAGATCTCATCGCCGGATGCCGAAAGCTCCTCCGCCGCGGCGGCAACCGTCTGCACGTTGGCCATGGTCTGTTGCCCGGCGGCGGCGACGGTGGTGCTCTGCCGCGTCGTCTCCTTGGCGATTGCGGCGAGCGATTGCGCCGAATGCTGCATCTCCGTGGCTGCCGAGGCGGCCCCGGCGACAATTCCCCCGACGCTTTTCTCGAACTCGTTCGCGATCAGGCTCATGGCTGCTTTTCGTTCCGCCATCGCGCTGGCCGTCGCTTCCTCCCGCTCGGCGCGCAGACGTTCCGCGCCGAGTAGCCGCTCCTTGAAAATGGCGAGGCTGCGGGCTATGTGGCCGATCTCGTTACGATGATCGACGAACGGGACCTCAACGGTCAGCTCGCCCTTCGCCAGACCGTCCATGACCCCGCATATCGCCTCTAACGGGCGAACCAGGCCGCGACCGAGAGCGAGTGCGGTCAAGCCCGCAATCAGCAGCCCGATCAGACCGCCCTCGGCGATCCACGTCGCACGGTCGAACACCACCGCATCGATATCATCGGTATAAACGCCCGCCTGTACCGCGAGCAGCTTCTCGCCCTCACCATAGCCGCCGGCATAAGTAAGCTTCGGAAGCTCCGGACCTCCCGTGGCTTTCGGCACCTGATATTCAAGATAGCCGCCGCCCGCGCGGGCCTTGGCGACGATGTTCTGAATCAGAAACTGGCCTTGCTTGTCTTTGTAGTCCCAGCGGTTGACGTTGATATAGTTCGGGTTGAAGTGCACATAAGTCACGCCGGCATTGGTGCTGCCGGCCCCATAAATTCCGAGATAATCGGCAGATTTGCCCCAGCGCATCGCGCCTATCGCTTCAAAGGCAAGCTGCCGTGCTTCATCCGCTGAAATTTTGCCGGCTTTGGCTTTTTCCTCGTAAGCCGAAAGGATCTTCTTTGCGGCCTCGACCAGATCGAACACCTTGGTCCGACGTTCCTCGATGACGGTGCTGCGGAGCACCATCACCTGAGCGGTTAGCGCCCCGACGAAGACCACGCTCAATACGGCGATGATCGTCGCAAACCGATTGTATACCGAGAGATGTCGCACGATTGATTGCCCCACAAGCGAGCCCCATCGGCGACACTATTGCTTCATTGTTAAGCCTTTGTTTAGAACGATTGCGATTGCCCGAACCAACTTACCATTCGGCCTTGCAGCAAATGCCAGACCGACGCCTTCCGCGCCGATCCTCTTCACAAATTGCGCTGACGGGTGCTCGGGCGGGCTTGCAGCAAGGTCGAAAAAACGAAGATACTCAGGTCACTCGGGTTTCCGGCAGGGGAAGCCCGGCCAGAGCAAACATCGGGCAACAAGGGAAAGACTATCATGACGCGACAACCCGGGCGGAATGCGGCGAGCGGCTTGGATGCCAACAGGCGCCGATTTCTGGGCGGTACAGGCTTGGCTGCGATGGGAGCCATCATCGGCGGCGCCCTGTCTCCTTCCGTAAACGGCGGCGGGGTTTCCAGCGCCCAGGCGCAGCCCGCTCCGGCCAGCCCGCCTGCCGCGCCGGCCGCGCCGGCCGCTTCTGCCCCGCCCAAGGCGCCGCAACATCTGAAATTTCCCGGCAAGGACGAAGGGCTGGTCGTGCTGGGCGACCGACCGCTCGTCGCCGAGACGCCTGAAAGCCTGCTCGATGACGACACCACGCCGATCGAGAAATTCTACATTCGCAACAACGGGCAGATACCCGAGGAGACGAAAAATCCCGACGCCTGGAAAATCACGATCGATGGTGAAGTCAACAAGAAGCTTGAGATCAGCCTCGGCGAACTGAAGTCGAAATACCCGGCCGTGACCCGGCGCATGGTTCTGGAGTGCGGCGGCAACGGGCGTGCGGCGTTCTCTCCGCCGGCGCGCGGAAACCAGTGGACCAATGGCGGTGCGGGCTGCGCCGAGTGGACCGGCGTTCCGCTGGCCAATCTGCTCAAGGCCGCGGGCCTGAAGCCGAGCGCGAAATATACGGCGCACTATTCGGCCGACCTGCATCTTTCTGGCGAGGCAAACAAACCGAGCATCTCGCGCGGCGTGCGTATCGAAAAGGCCATGGACCCCAACACGATGATCGTGTGGAGCATGAATGGCAAGCCGCTGCCGAACATCCATGGCGGCCCGGTGCGCCTGATCGTCCCGGGTTGGGCAGGCTCGGCGTCGCAGAAATGGCTGACGCGGGTCACGATCCGCGACAAGGAGCATGATGGTCCGGGGATGACGGAGTTTTCCTATCGCGTTGCCATCAAGCCGATGGTGCCGGGCGGCAAGGCCGATCCCGCCAATTTCCGAATCCTGGAATCGATGCCGGTGCGTTCAATCATCACCAATCCGGCGAACGGGGCGACCTTCGCGGCCGGCACCCGAGATCTGAAAGTGCGCGGCGCGTCCTGGGCTGGCGACCTCACGGTCAAGCAGATGGATGTTTCGACCGATTTCGGAGCGACGTGGCAGCACGCTAACCTTGAAAAGCCGAAGAACAAATATGACTGGCAGCGCTGGACCGCGACCGTGAAGCTGCCAACCGACGGCTACTTCGAAATCTGGGCGCGCGCGACCGATTCGAAGGGAGCGATGCAGCCGCATCAGGCCGGCTTCTGGAATCCGCAAGGCTATGGCGGCAACGCGATGCACCGGATCGCAGTCATGGTGGGATAATGCTGCGTCTCGCTTGGCTCGCGATCGCCGGACAGCTTCTGATTGCGCCGGCCATCGCGCAGTCGACGTTCACGCCGCGCGACGAATCTCCCGAGGAGTTTGTCCCGGGTACAGGTCGCGAAACAACCTTCTACGCCTGCACCGCGTGCCACGGCTTCAAGCTCGTGGCCCAGCAAGGCATGACGCGCGCGCAGTGGGAGGATTCCATCGAGCTGATGGTCCGGCGGCACAACATGCCGCCGCTCGATCGCAAGGATCGCGAGGAAGTACTGAACTATCTCGAGGCGGCCTATCCGCCGCGCGCGCCGACGGGTCGCGGAGGTTGGCAGAACCCGTTTGCCAAGTGAGACGGCTTAGAAAATGCCGGCAATTGAACGAGTACAGGTCGTTCGATTGCTGCCGCCGGTTTATGGGCTGGAGAGCTAATCCGACCGCACCGCACACAAAAAGCGATGGCAGGTAATAGGCGACCGGCTCGGGAACCATCTACTTGCGTCCATGTTAAGCGGCTATTCCGGTGGCAGGAGCATAAATGCTCAGGATTAGCCGTCTCGTAATCGTTCTGCTGGGTTCGTTGGTCACTCTCGTGCCCTGCCAGCCGAATGCACAGCCGGCGGCTCGCGTACCGGATGCTGCTTCCCCTCAGGAAGACGGCCAATGGTCGATACCGACGAAGGATTCCGCCAACACACGCTTCAGCGCGCTGACGGAAATTACCAAGGAGAATGTCCAGCAGCTTCAGGTTGCTTTCGCATTGTCGACTGGAACGGCGATGGGACAGGAATCGGCGCCCATTGTCGTTGGGGACACGCTCTATTTCGTAACGCCATATCCCAACATTCTCTACGCAGTGGACCTCGGAAAACCGGGTGGCGGGGTCAAATGGAAGTATGAGCCCAATCCTGCAGCTTCGGCACAGGGTGAAGCTTGCTGCGAGGCCGTCAACCGGGGCCCCACCTATGCCAACGGCATGGTGTTCTACAACACGATCGACGCCCATACGTTAGCGGTGGACGCCGCCAACGGGCAATTGAAATGGAAGGTGAAACTCGGCGACTTCACAAAGGGCGAGACCATGACGATGGCCCCGTTCGTGGTGAAGGACAAGGTCCTCGTCGGCAACTCCGGTGCCGAGTTTGGCGCCCGAGGTTGGGTCACGGCGCTGAACCAGAAGGACGGCTCTATCGCCTGGCGTGCCTATTCGACGGGACCAGACTCCGAAGTCTTGATCGATGGAGAGACGTTCAAGCCGTTCTATCCGCAGTATCGCGGAAAAGATCTCGGGGTTGCGCAGTGGCCTGTGGATGCCTGGAAGCATGGCGGCGGGACGGTTTGGGGCTGGATGTCATACGATCCGGATCTCAATCTGGTGTTTCACGGCACTTCCAATCCGAGCCCATGGAATCACGAAATACGACCTGGCGATAACCACTGGACGAACGGCGTGTTTGCGCGCGATCCCGAGACCGGCAAAGCGCACTGGTTTTACCAATTCAGCCCACATGATCTTTGGGATCATTCCGGGGTCAACGAAAACATCATCCTGAATGTCCCTTGGAACGGGCAAGAACGGAAGGTCGTCGTTCGCCCGGAACGAAATGGCTACATGTATGTGCTGGATCGCACGAGCGGAGAAGTCCTTGCCGCTGATCCCTACATCGAGCTGAACGCGTCAAAAGGCATCGATCTCAAGACGGGACGCCTTGAGCATGCACCCGAGAAGATTCCATCAACCGGGAAAGTCACGCGCAACGTTTGTCCAAACGCGCCCGGCGCGAAAGACTGGAGTCCTTCCGCATTCAGCAAAGTGACTGGGCTACTTTACGTTCCGCACAACAACCTTTGCATGGACTGGGAGCCAACCGAAGTTTCCTATCTCGCCGGCACGCCCTACATCGGCGTGCACACCCGGTTCTTCCCGGGACCGGGCGGCAACGCCGGCGCTTTCATGGCGTGGGACCCCGTTCAGCGGAAGAAGGTCTGGGAGGTCCCGGAGCCTTGGCCGGTGTGGAGTGGAGCCGCCGTCACCGCAGGCGGCGTCGTCTTCTACGGAAATCTCGAAGGCTGGTTCAAGGCGCTCGACGTCGATACCGGCAAGTTGCTTTGGCAGTTTCAGACCGGCTCCGGAATCATCGGACAGCCGACCACGTTTCGCGGGCCCGACGGCCGGCAATACGTCGCCATTCTATCTGGAATTGGAGGTTGGGTCGGCTCGATGGTGACCAAGGACCTGGATCCCCGAGATGCCACCGCCCAGAAAGGGTTCGCCAACATGACGGGCGATCTGAAAAGCATCACCCAAAGGGGAGGGACGCTTTTTGTGTTTGCGCTTCCTCGGTGAGTTTGTCTTCGTTGCCCTACTCTGCTGGCCTGCGCATGCCGCCGAGCAGCCATTTGCGGTTTGCGCCGACCCGGAAAACCTGCCCTACAGCAGTCGTGACAAGGGAGGATTCGAACTCGAGGCAGCGCGTTTGCTGGCGGAAGATGTCGGGCGGAAGCTAGAAATCGTTTGGGTTGCGCAACGAACCCCCGATTTCCTGCGCGCCACCATTCTTGCAGGAAAATGCAACGCGGTCATGAGCGTGCCTTCGGCGTTCAAGAGCCTGGCAACGACAGACCCGTGGTATCGCTCCGGCTTCACGTTCGTTACACGGCAGGATCGCCTCGCGAATCTGCGCGATTTCGATGATCCGCGGCTGCGACAATTGCGCGTCGGCGTTGCAGTAGCGGCGAGAGGGATCGGCACCCCGCCATCTATCGCTTTGCTCAAGCGTGGCATCTCCGAAAATGTGCGTTCGTATTCGCTTCTGGATTCATCAACGCTGATCGACGATCTCTCCGTGGGCACGCTTGACGTTGCCATCGCGTGGGGACCTTTCGCCGGCTGGTATGCCCACGAAGCTGAGCTAAAGCAGGAGGCCCCGACGCTGCTGTCCATATCGCCGACAGCTGCGGCCGACCACGAGATTCCCCTCGTATTCGAGATCTCAATAGGCCTGAAGAAAAGCGACTTCGAACTGCGAAAGGAGCTTGATCTCGCGATCGACCGAAATCGAAGTTCGATCCAGGCGATCCTGGATCGCTGGCACATTCCTCGGGCACGGTAGGTGACGAATGTGGTGGCGGATCGCAACTATAACCCTGTTGTTCGTGACAGCGGCTAGCGCGTTGACATACTGGCGCGGCAGCCGCGATTACAGGCCGAGTCTACTCGCCGAAGCCAACCGCTCGGGCGGCATTACCATGTCTGCCGTGACTGCTGGCGGCCAGCCTTCCCAACAACTGTCGCCGGAAACGAACTCGCATTACGAGGTCAACGGCTTTGACGTGAACGAAGGCAAGCGTCTTTATCAATGGTTCAATTGCGTCGGGTGTCACGCCAACGGCGGCGGTGACATCGGGCCGCCGCTGATGGACGACAAATGGATCTATGGCTCCGAGCCGCGCAACATTTATCAGACCATCACGGAAGGCCGGCCGAACGGGATGCCCTCCTTCAGGGGCAAGATAGCCGATGCGCAGATATGGCAAATCGTCGCCTATGTAAGGTCTATGTCGGGCTTGGTCGCGATCCAGGCTGCGCCCGGTCGAAATGACGACATCCAGGCAAAGCCTCCTGAGACGATGGCGCCGACGCAACCGCAGAAAAAAGGTGGAACGCCGGCGCCTGACGAGCGGTCAAGTCAATGAACAGGGCAGCCGCAATCCTTGCCGGAGCGGCGCTCGCGGGCTGCAGTCGCAATCCCTCCATCCTCCTTGACACCGCCGGCCCGCACGCAAACGAGATTCAATGGCTATTCTGGTTGTTCTTCTGGGTTTGCGCCGCGGTTTGGCTTTGCGTCATCGGCTTGCTCGGCTTTGCAACGTGGCGGGGACTCAGACGATGGCGGGACACGCCCGCACCGGCCACGGCCCCCGCCGAAGAGCGGCGGCTGGTCGCGTGGGTATCGACCGGTGTCGGTCTCACCTTTGCAATTCTTACGCTGTTCGTTGGCGCCTCGTATGCAGTCGACCGCAAGCTGATTTCGCTGGACAGCGGGCCGACCATGGAGATCCAGATTACCGGCCACCAATGGTGGTGGGAAATTCAATATCTCGGCGAAACGCCCAGCGCCCAGTTCACGACGGCGAACGAATTGCACGTTCCGTCGGGCTCGACAGTGAAGCTCAAGCTGAGATCGTCAGATGTCATTCACTCGTTCTGGATTCCAAACGTCGCCGGTAAACGCGACATCATTCCCGGCCGCGAGAACGAAGCGACGATACGGGTCGATCGTGACGGGGTGTGGCATGGCCGCTGCGCCGAATTCTGCGGCTATCAGCATGCCTTTATGGGCCTGACGCTGATCGCCGAGACGCCAGACAAGTTCGAGAAATGGAAGGCAAGCCAGCGCTTGCCAGCGGCGGCCCCTCAGAGCGATGAGGAGAAGCGCGGCCAGGAGATTTTCGAAACGGGACCTTGCGGTGCGTGCCACGTCATTCGCGGCACCAGTGCAGACGGTCACAGCAACTATGCGCCCGAATTGACGCATCTGAAAAGCCGGTCCTCGATCGGAGCGGGTGCTGCACCCAATGTGAAGGGCTATTTGGGCGCGTGGATCCTGGACCCGCATGGAATAAAGCCGGGGGTACACATGCCTCCGAACCTGCAGAATGCTGACGATTTCCAGGCACTGCTCGCCTATCTGGAGACACTCAAATGAGCCCTCCGGACATCGAAGTCGTGGATGACCAGCATGTGCCACGAGACGTTGACGTGCCTCTGGAGAGGCTGAGGGATCATCTCGATAACACCTGGCGCTTGCCACCCGGCCTGTTCGGCTGGCTTTGTTCAATCGACCATAAATCGATAGGCCGGCGCTACATCGTAACAGCGTTCATACATCTGCTGTTGGCTGGCGCGCTTGCGATGGCACTACGGGTACAGCTGGCATTTCCCGAACAGCAGATCCTCGGCCCCGATCAGTACAACCAATTTTTCACGATGCATGGGACCGTCATGATGTTTCTGTTCGCGGTGCCGATGGTCGAAGGTGTGATGATCTATCTGGTGCCGTTGATGATCGGGTCGCGGATCATTGCTTTCCCGCGCCTGAACGCGTTCAGCTACTACGTTTATCTAGTCGGCGGCTTGATGGTCTGGGCGTCGTTCTTCCTCAACTCCGCTCCCGACGCCGGCTGGTTCTCCTACCCACCCCTCGCCGGTCCGGAGTACGGCGCGGGCAAGCGCTCCGACGTTTTCGCGCAGATGATCACGTTCACCGAGGTTGCCGCTCTGGCTGTTGCGGTCGAGATTATCGTCACCGTGCTCAAGCTGCGGGCGCCAGGGATGAGCCTCAATCGGATGCCCATCTTCGTCTGGTCATCGCTGGTGACGTCCTTCATCATCGTCTTCTCGATGCCCTCGGTCGTGCTCGGTAGTACGTTCCTGCTGCTCGACCGCTTGGTCGGCACCCATTTCTACAATCCCGCCGAAGGAGGCGATGTGCTGCTCTGGCAGCACCTGTTCTGGTATTTCGCGCACCCGGAAGTTTACATCATCTTTCTGCCATCTATTGGGCTGGCGAGCCATGTCGTCGAGACGTTCAGCCGCCGCCCGATGTTCGGCTATCCGGCTGTCGTGCTTGCTCTCATCTCGAATGGCCTGCTGTCATTCGGGCTATGGGTGCATCACATGTTTGCAACAGGACTACCGCGGCTCGGCAACAGCTTCTTTGCGGCATCCTCGATGACCATCGCGATTCCCTCAGGGCTTGTGCTGTTCTGCTGGCTGGCAACGATTGCGAGTGGTCGGCTGCGTTTCAAACTTCCGATGCTGTGGATCGTCTCGTTTTTCATTTTGTTCGTGATGGGCGGTCTGTCTGGAGTAATGCTGGCTTCGGTCCCGCTCGACTTGCAACTAACCGACACCTACGTGCTGCCCAGTCACATTCACTTCGTCCTGATTGGAGGCGCCGTCGCGCCACTGGTTGCGGCAACCTTCTTCTGGTTTCCTAAAATGACAGGCCGTCTTCTCAATGTGCCGCTTGGTTTAGTGCAGTGGATGCTATTCACGATCGGTGGATTGAGCGCATTTGGAAGCATGTTCCTGCTCGGCCTCTCGGGAATGACACGACGCGTCTACAGTTACCCGCACACAATGCAGTGGGATACCCTCAATCTCATTGCCAGCGTTGGCGCTTGGCTACTCGGCTTGAGCTTCGTTCTCTTCACAATCAACATTCTCTGGACCCTGTCCCGTCCGACCAAAGCCCCTGAGAACCCGTGGCAAGCGTCAGGCCTGGAATGGTCGCTACCCTCACCGCCGCCGATCTATAACTTCGTGTTGGCGCCTTTCGTCAGCAGCCGCACACCGTTGTGGGACAACCCCGGGCCACTCCCCGTCGTGGGAGGCCTGCGGTTCGACCGCCGCGAAGTGCTTGTGACCACGGTCGTGGAAGCCGAGCCGGATATGCGCGACCCCGTTCCAGAGCCCACCGTTTGGCCCTTTATCGCTGCTATGGTCACGAGCGTCATTCTCATTGCATCGATGTACGCGCCACAGCCGGTCGCCTGGGGCGCGATCCCGTTCGCGATCGTGATGGTAGCTTGGCTCTACCCCCGCCGAATGGTTTCCCCTCCCGCAGCAAGTGTGGGTCCACAGGCGCATCAAGCATGAAGCCGCACCTCACCCTCGATATCAGAGCACTGCCGAGCTACCGTTTCGGCCACCGCTCGCCGTTGTGGTGGGGGACGCTGGGTTTCATCGTCATTGAAGGCCTCGGCTTCATATTCGCGATCGCCGCCTACTTCTATTTGCAAAATCAGAATCCGGATTGGCCGCTCGGACGACACCCGGGTCTATTGTGGTCCAGTCTGTTCACGGTCTTGCTACTGTTGAGTGAGATTCCGAACACCTGGACCAAGCGCGCCGCCGTAGCGCTGGACCTCGGTCGTGTTCGGGTAGGCTTGATGATGATGTCCGCAGTCGCGCTGCTGGCGATCGTCATCCGTGTGGCCGAATTCACCACCTTGAATGTGTGGTGGGATTCGAACGCGTACGGGTCGGCGTTGTGGGTTCTGCTCGGTTTGCACACCGCTCATTTGCTGACCGATGCATTCGAGACCTTTGTGATGGCCGCGCTGGCCTATATCGGTCCGCTGGACGCACGCCGTTTTCCTGAGGTGGAGGATAACCAAGCCTACTGGGATTTTGTCGTTCTTGCGTGGATACCGATCTATATCACCATGTACTGGGCGCCGCGTTGGGCTGCAGGAGCAGTTCTATGAGCAGCCAGCGTTTGAGATCGCGGGGACTTGGAGTTTGGGCCGGCTTGTTCGTCGCTCCCGCCGCTTGGTATGCCGCGCATCAGGCGAGTTTCTACGTGCTATCGGTGAATTGCGCCGGGCCCCGCTGGCTCGTAGCCTTGATCCACGTGCTCGCGCTGTTGTTTGCTGGTGGTTCAGGTGTCGTATCGGCCCGTGCTGAACCCGGCGCATCGGAGCAAGCCTTCCCGCGAATGCTCGCAATCGGCGCGGCTGCCGTTTTCTCGGTCGCGATCCTGTGGCAGGGGGTGGCCGGGCTCATCTACACGGGATGCGAACGATGACGCTGGCGTGGGCTCATAGCGGCACTCGCACGATTGAACCGATCGGCTGGAGCTTCGAACCCTGGCTGGTTATTCCAATTCTTTTGACCGCGATGGTCTATGCTGTTGGATCCGAGCATCTGAAGCGGAGAGGTCGAGCGGTTCGCCGTATCGCAGATCTGCTGTTCTGGTCCGGGCTAGGGACTTTGTCCCTCGCGCTAATGTCTCCTTTGCACGCACTCGGTGAGCGCATGTTCACGGCGCACATGATCGAGCATGAGGTGTTGATGGTGATATCAGCGCCGCTGCTGGTATTATCGAAGCCGGCTGGCTGCTTGCTTTGGGGATTGCCTGGGCAAATTCGGGTTCTCGTTGTCCCTGCCGCGCAACATCAGACGCTAAGATTGGGCTGGAAAGCACTTACCGAACTCTGGACCGCGACTGCGCTTCATGCCGTGACGCTTTGGGCCTGGCATGCGCCTGCATTGTTTCACGCTGCTTTGGACAACGAAGCCATTCATGTTTTGCAGCACGCGAGTTTTTTCTTTTCCGCGATTTTCTTCTGGAGCGCAGTGTTGCGACGACAAGGCGTTCATCAAGCATATGGTCCAGCCATCCTGGCCTTGTTCCTGACCTCGCTGCAGGCGGGCATGCTCGGCGCCCTCCTGACGTTTTCACGCGTGCTTTGGTATCCGTTTGCACCCGACCCTTTCCCGATCTGCGGACTCAGCAGCATCGAGGACCAGGCGCTTGCGGGGCTGGTGATGTGGATTCCTGCCTGCATGATCTATGTTGTGGCTGCATTAGCGTTGTCGGCGCGCTGGCTCTTCAACCCAGAGGTCTATCGTGTCTCGCGCTAGGGGCTACTTTTTTGGCGCGGTGTTCGCCGTGCTGTTGGCTGCAGCGACAGTATCTATTCAGGTGCTGCTGCAAAACGGCACGGCCTGGCAACGTCGGGATCAGGATATCGCCTTGATCCGAAGCGACGGCAATCCTGACCGCGGGCGTATGCTGATATTGCAAACGGGTTGCGGCGGATGCCACGAGATCTCGGGCATTCCCGGGGCTCGCGGCGCTATCGGCCCGCCGCTGAACACGGTGGCGTCACGGTTGATGATAGGAGGGGTGATCGCCAACACTCCCGCTAATCTAATGCGATGGATCGAGAATCCTCGCGCGGTCAATCCATCCACCGCGATGCCGCAACTCGGCCTCACACCCGACCAATCACGAGACATTGTCGCATTTCTCTATGCGAACGCCGGTCAGACCAGGCCGAACTAGCAGCATACAGTGCAAATTCCCGACCCGCAGCTTCATCTCTTGCAGATGGCACAATGGAAGGCTCAGGATGTAGCGCTGAAACATCCGCGCAGAGGTATCCATGCCAATTTTCAAGCTCCCCCTATCCGGCGATGTCGTGCAGAATATCAGCCCGTTCACCGCGTTCATGAGCCCGATCGGCAGCCAGTTCGGCCTCATCAATATCACCTTGGGCCAGTCCTCTGACCCAGACGTTGAGAAGGACGTCCTCTCGGACGTCGGCACATATGGCAAGCAGCTTGGGCAGATCGGGGACGCCCTGCTTGTGTTAATCGAACGCATGCCCAAGAACATGAAGCTCGATCAGGACGAGGCCATCGTAGCCTTCAAGGCGATGCTTCATCAGGTGGCCGATATCAAGTCGCGGCACCACCGCAAGGCTGTGCGGCCCAAGCGGCTGCCGCGCAATGATGACGGCTCTGCAAGTTGAGAGGCTTCGGGTTGGCTGTGCCTTTTTTGGACGGACCCCAGCCATGCATCAGGTGGCTGCAGGCCTAGATGTCTATGTCCACCCAGACGGCAGCATGATCGGCAGCTGCGTCGCTCTTTTCCTTCACTTGATCGTAGACGTCCCACCGCTTGGGACGGACACCCGGCCGCATGCCCCTGCGCAGAACGCCACCTCGATTGACACGTTTCAGGTAATCGATCTTGTTGTCGACACCGGAGGACCCATACGTACCGGGAGACCCGCCGTCATCAAACGAAGGGTGTGTAAAGGCATCCTTTAAATTCGTACGACCAGAAGCGGATGAAGCGGCTTGCTATTCGGCGTATCGTTACCTGCTTGTAACGGGTGCACTTTGGCAGGGACTCGCTGTCTTCTGGTGTTGTGATCACCGGCCTCGCCATAGACTCCGCCCGCCGCTGTTCACGACGCCGAAATGCCGCTCCTTGCGCGTGCATACGTCAATCAAGCCGGTTTCCGGCGAATGCTTTGTAAATGAGCTTCACGGCTCGTCATCCTTAATCGCCCGCCACGCGGCACCGTCGAGATCGTCGTATTGACCGTTCTTGAGCGACCACAGGAAGCCCAGCAGGCCGAGTAGCCCAAGTCCCAGTGCCAAAGGCACGAGGATCACCAGGACTTCCATCACGACCTCCCGTTTGCAACGCGGCGCGCACGGAGCGCGTTCAGCATCACGAGCAGTGAGGATCCGGACATGGCGGCTGCTGCGACGAGAGGCGTCACAAGGCCGGCAATCGCAATCGGAACCGCCAAAGCATTGTAACCGACGGCAAGCCAGAGATTTTGTCGCATGAGACGCAAAGCTTTTCGCGAAAAATCGATCGCCGCGACGACAGGGGCCAACGGCTTGCCCAGAAAAACCAGATCGGCTGTGGCCTGGCTTAGATGCGCAGCACTGATCGGGGACATCGAGACGTATGCCGCAGCCAAGGAGGGCGCATCATTCAGCCCATCACCGACCATCATTACCTTCAAGCCATGCCGCTGCAAATCATTGATGCGGGCTATCTTATCAGCCGGCGTCACTCCTGCTCGCCACTCGCAAACTCCAAGCGCATTGGCCGCGGCCCGCACGGCGGGCTCTCGATCGCCCGAGAGGATTTCGACCATTATCCCCCGCGCCTGTATTGCCCGAACGGTTGCTCCCGCGTCCGGGCGCAAACGTTGCCGAACTGCAAACACGTACCGCAATTCCCCATGACTGAAGGCGACAACCGAGGCCTCCGGATCAAGACTCAGAGTCTCGTTTGCCAACTGATCCGATTTGCAAAAAGTAGGCCGCCCGAGCCTTACCTCTTGGCCTTTGAACGTGCCGCGCACGCCCTGCCCTGGCTCCTCGACAACGCCCGCAAGCGGCGCCCTCGCCTGGGAAGCGCGTGCAACGGCTGCTGCGACGGGATGGCGGCTGGCTAATGCGAGCTGGCCTGCAAGATCAAATACGTGTTTGGGGATGGTCGCAGAATTCACCACGTCGAGTTCTGGGAGCGTCAAGGTTCCGGTCTTGTCGAATATAATCCGATCGACCGCAGCCACCCGCTCGATGGCGTCTCCCGAGTTTAGCAACACCCCCGTGTTGAACATTGCGCCGGAAGCGACAGTCTGCACTGTCGGGATCGCTAGCCCCAGCGCGCATGGGCAGGTAATAATTAGAACTGCTATCGCTGTGATTACTGCATCGTGCCAACTCGAGCCCGCCAGAACCCAGCCAAGCATCGTCAGCAATGCAGTGATATGAACGACCGGTGCATACAGTCGCGACGCCCGATCAGCCAATTGAACGTAACGAGAGCGGGCCTGCAGCGCGTTGCCGAGAAGGCGTGAGATTTCGGCGAGCAACGTGCCTTCCGATGCTGCCGAAACCCGGATGCGCAGCGTCCCTGATACGTTGAGCGAGCCGGCGTACATAGCGCTGCCGTGCTCTACATTGGCATACAAAGTCTCGCCCGTGATCAGGCTTTGATCGACCTCGGATCTTCCCGCGATGACCGTGCCGTCAACCCCGCACCGTTCGCCCGGCCGCAGCAGCACGATATCCGCCGGCTTAACTGCGGCAACCGGCACTTCTGATATTTCGTCCTCGGAGATGAATTTGGTCGCGGTCTCGGCCCTCAGCGCCGCGAGGTTTCCCGCAACCGCACGGGTGCGCCGACGCATATTCTGGTCGAGATAGCGCCCGACCAGCAGGAAGGTGAGCAGCATGATGGCGGCATCGAAATAAGCGTGCTCCGCATGGCCCAGGGTTTCGACTACAGACATCGCTAGCGCGAGCGTGACCCCGATGCTGATCGGAACATCCATATTGACATTGCGGCTGCGCAGGGCTCGCCAAGCAGAGCCGAAGAATGGCTGCCCGGCATATGCCGCGGCCGGTAGTGCGATAAGTGCAGAAAGCCAGTGAAAGAAATCACGTTGTTCCGGAATCATGTCGCTTATGTTTCCGGACCAGACCGGAATCGAGAGCATCATCACGTTCATGGTCGCGAAGGCCGCGACGCCGAGACAGCGCAGCAAGAAGCGCGACTGCTCGGCTTCCGCGGTTTCCGCGCTGGCGCTTTCGAATGGGTAGGCGTTGTATCCAAGCTCGGCAAGCCTATCGATGAAGCGGGCTGGATCAAGCGCGCCCTTCCATTCGAGCGCCACCCGGCCGTCCGTGAGATTGACGCGCGCAAGCGTCACGTGGGGGATCGCCGACAGTCCACGCTCAATCTTCGACATGCAGTTGGCGCAGCTGACGCCCTCGACAGCCAGATCGATATGCGAAAGCCCCGAGCCAGCGTCTTTTACGAAATGTGAAAAATCACGTGTCGCGTGCATGATGCGGCTCCTAATTCAGCAGCACGCGGTTTTTGGACAAGAACATCCGTCGCCCGGCCGCATCGCCCTCAAGCACCAGATCCCACTGACCGGGCGCGATCACCGGTGCGCTGCCGCGGTAAACCCCCATTCCGGTCTCCGCGAGCGCAACCACTTGATCCGCTCGCCTGTCAGTAGGCCGTTCGAAGCGGCCATGGAACTTCAATCCGGACATCGGTTTGCCGGTGTTGTCGCGAGCCTCCACCTGCAGCGTTGCCACACCATCGACGCTACGCACAATTTGCGCGTCGACTTTCCAGTTTCGCGCGTTCTGATCATGAGCGGCAGTAATCTGTTTTTCGTAGGCCAAGCTGGCACTGTAAGCGCTGTCCACCTCCGTGCCCGGCAAGGTCTGCATCGCCAGCTTCATCATCGTCAAATTGGCCCCGATCACGATACCGAAGAACGCCAGCAACATGACGAGCACTTTGCGTCCGGTCAGAGGTTTCGAGGAAGCGGACAACTGACTCATTCAAATCCCCAGCTGCTATGGACTCACGAAAGTGTCGGTCGCGGACGCGACCTCACCCAGTCCGATGTCAGTCACGCGGAACCTAACAGGTGTCGATTTCTCGGGATTTCCTTCGAGAGGCGCGGTAACGAGGAGCCGCAGCTCAGTCGTCTGGTCCCGTCCAATAACAATCGTTGGCCTGTCGGGGGTTACGGAATCGGCACCAACAATGTGGAGGCTCGCGTTCTTCGGGCCGTCGACGTCGATGGCGATCACCCGGTCGAAGCCGCGCTTGTTCAGAAGCCGAACCGTATACCCGTTTCGAATCGAGCCGTCGCTCAGTCTCACAGCGACCGGATTGCGATCATGCAGCACACTAAGATCAAGCAGCGTTCGCGTTAGCAGTGCATACAGCATGATGGCGCCTACGACCGCGATCATACCGCTGTAGACCACGGTGCGCGGTCGGATGATACGATAGATCGGCGGCTTCCCGGCTTCACGCCGGTGGATGTTGACGTCATTGTCGTAACCGATCAGCCGCGTTTCCCTGCCGATCTTTTTCATAACCGTGTCGCAGGCATCGATGCACAAACCGCACTGGATGCAGTCGAGTTGCGAGCCGTTGCGGATGTCAATACCCGTCGGGCAGACGGCGACACACTGGTAACAATCGATGCAGTCGCCGGCCGGCTCTCCCAGCGAACGCGACTCGTTCGCCTTCTTCAGCGACATGCGCTGTTCACCGCGATCGTACTTGTAAGTGACGTTGAGAGCCCATTCGTCCGTCAAGGCGGCCTGGATGCGCGGCCACGGACACATGTAGACGCATACCTGCTCGCGCATGAAGCCGGCGAGGACATAGGTCGTCGCGGTCAGGATGGCGATCCAGATGTATGCGAGCGCCGGCGCTTCAAAGGTGATCAGCTGCTTCACAAGCGTGGGCGCATCGTTGAAATACAGCACCCAGGCGCCTCCGGTCCACCACGCGATCAGAATCCAGATGGAATGTTTCAAGGTTATTTCCGCGAAACGCTCCAGCTTGAGCGTCCCACCTGCAGCATCCTTTCGCATACGCTCGCGGCGATCGCCTTCGATTAGACGCTCGACAGCGTAAAAAAGGTCGGTCCAGACGGTCTGGGGGCATAGATATCCGCACCAGACGCGTCCACCCACCGCGTTCATCAGAAACAGGGTGACAGCGGCGATGATCAGCAGGCCTGTGAAGTAATAGACCTCTTGGGGCCACAGTTCGATGAAGAAAAAATAAAAACGGCTGTTAGGTAGGTCGACCAGCACCGCTTGATCGGGCGCGCCCAGGCCCCGATTCCAACGCACGAACGGCAGCAGGTAGTAGACGCCGAGGCAGAATGCCATCAGGCTCCATTTGATGCGCCGGAATGTTCCGGAGACGCTCTGGGGGTAGACTTGTTTGCGGGGTGCGTAGAGCGGCCCGTCATCCTCGAACGGCAGTTCGATCGCGGATTTATTCATTGAGGTCATCTGCCATCTCCGATGAGCTTAAACTCAGCGCAGACGCTGCAATTGATCCACGTCAACTGATATGCAGAATCCGCCGGATCGGTGTTAGGCTTACTTCCCGCCCCCAAAGGAGTGGACGTAGACCGTCAGCGCCTTGATCGTGGAAGGATCGAGACGACCCACCCATGCTGGCATTACGCCAGAACGGCCGTTGGTGATTGTTTCGATGAGGGCTGCCTCTTCAGACCCATAAAGCCAGATTTTGTCCGTGAGGTCAGGCGCCCCAAGTTCCTGATTTCCCTTGCCGGCACCGCCGTGGCAAGATGTGCAATTGGCGGCAAATATCTTTGCGCCGACGTTCGCGTCATACCCCGGTCCTGTTGGCAAGCCTGACAAGGACCGAACGTAATTGGCGACCGCGAGAATCTGGTCCCTTTTCAAAACTCCATCCTTGCCGAAGGCAAGCATCGCCCCCTCGTGGCTCTTCGCGTGTCCGGAGCGGACGCCGAACTGGATCGTATGCATAATCTGGTGAAGCGTACCGCCCCAGAGCCAATCATCATCATTGAGATTCGGATAACCCTTTGCGCCGGCGCCGCCGCTGCCGTGACATGGTGCGCAGTTATCAGCAAATACCGTTTTGCCGCGGGCGCGGGCGAGAGCAAGTAAAGCGGGATCTTTTTCAATGTCTTCCAGCGAAGCCACACCAAGTGTCAACATCTTGTCGCCACGGATCTTTTCGAGAGCTGCAAGGTCGACGGCTACATCGGCGCGCGAGGAATAATGAAATAGGCCCGTGGTGTGGCTCCACAACAGCGGCCATGCCGGATAGACCACCCAGTATCCGACCGCCCAGATGATGGTGAGGTAAAACGTTATCACCCACCACCGCGGCAAAGGCGTGTTAAGCTCCTTGATCCCGTCCCACTCATGCCCTGTGGTGGTCCTGCCGGAGACGCGGTCGAGATCTTTGTGCTCGGTCATGAAGCGTCATTCCTCCCGCAGGGGCATTTTTGAAGCTTCGTCGAAAGCTGCCTGATTGCGAGGCCAAAGCGCGTAAATCAGGATGGCAATGAAAATGCCGACGAACATCGGGGTCCAGACTGTCGTAACGAAATCCGAGGTGATGTTCTGGACCGTCAGAATGGCTTTCATTGTCGATGCCTCTTCAGCGAAGATTTGCTTTTTCGTTGTACAGCTTGAAATCGACGAGGGTGCCGAGCATCTGCAGGTACGCGATCAGAGCGTCCATTTCAGTTGGCACTCCAGCTTTGCCGTCAAAATTCCGAGCAATCGCCTTAGGATATCGCTTCGCGAACGCATCGACGTCGGCACTGTCCGGATCGGCTTGTGCTTTTAGATCGGACACGGCATTCGCAATCTGATCGTCCGAATAGGGCACGCCTACGATACGATTAACGCGCAGGTGGTCGGCAATCGTGGCGGTATCGAGTTCGGCCTTGGCCAGATATGGATAGCCCGGCATCACAGATTGCGGAACGATCGAACGCGGGTTGACTAGATGCGCCAGATGCCACTCGTCAGAATATTTGGCGCCTACTCGCGCAAGATCGGGCCCCGTGCGCTTCGATCCCCACTGGAAGGGATGGTCGTACATACTCTCCGCCGCCAATGAGAAGTGGCCATAACGTTCGACCTCGTCTCGCAACGGCCGCACCATCTGCGAATGGCAAAGATAGCATCCCTCCCGGACGTAGATGTTACGCCCGGTAAGCTCGAGCGGCGTATACGGTCTGATGCCTTCAACTACCTCGATGGTGCTCTTCAGATAGAATAAGGGGGTTATCTCAACCAAGCCGCCGATCGCAATGACGGCAAGGATGCCGACAATAAGTATGATCGAGTTCTTCTCGAAAACCTGATGCCGCGTCCAGAATGACATTGCTGATCCTCACTCTGCCGGCTGAAGCGCGACGGCGGAGGCACGAGGCATGGGCATTGCTTCCTCTGCCTCACCAACCCGCACCGTCATCCAAAGATTATACGCCATGATCAGCGAGCCGATCAGAAACAGCGCCCCGCCGGCCGCACGGATGACATAGAACGGATGCATCGCCTCGACGGATTCAATGAAGGAGTATTCGAGGAACCCGAGTGAGGTGTAGGCCCGCCACATCAGTCCTTGAAGAATTCCCGAAACCCACATCGCGGAGATGTAGAGTACAATCCCGATCGTCGCGATCCAGAAATGCCAGTTCACAAGCTTAAGGCTGTAAAGTCCCTTGCGATCCCACAACCAGGGCACAAGGCAGTACAGTGCGCCGAATGAAACGAAGCCGACCCAACCCAATGCGCCCGAATGAACGTGACCGATGGTCCAGTCGGTGTAGTGGCTGAGCGAATTCACGACCTTGATGGACATCAGCGGACCCTCAAAGGTAGCCATTCCATAAAACGCGACTGAGACGACCAGCATGCGCAAAACGGGATCGGTGCGAAGCTTGTCCCAAGCGCCCGATAGCGTCATCAGTCCGTTGATCATGCCGCCCCACGACGGCATCCACAGCATGATCGAGAAAGTCATGCCGAGGGTCTGTGCCCAGTCCGGCAGCGCGGTGTAATGTAGATGATGCGGGCCTGCCCAGATGTAGAGAAAGATCAGGGCCCAGAAATGGATGATCGACAGCCGATACGAATAGATCGGTCGCTCGGCGCGCTTGGGAATGAAGTAATACATAATCGCAAGGAAGCCGGCGGTCAGGAAGAAACCGACCGCGTTATGTCCATACCACCACTGGAACATCGCATCCTGGACGCCACCCCATGCGATGTAGGACTTTGAGCCAAACACCGACACCGGCAATGCCGGGTTGTTTCCGAGATGGAGCACGGCAATCGTAATGATGAAGGCCAGATAGAACCAGTTCGCAACGAAGATGTGCGGTTCCTTGCGCTTCACCAGCGTCATCAGGAAAACGAGAAGATAGGTCACCCAGACAATCGTCAGCCAAAGGTCGGCGTACCATTCGGGTTCGGCGTATTCCTTGGATTGGGTTACTCCGAGAAGATAGCCAGTGCCGGCTATGACTATAAAGAAGTTATAGCCAAGAACGACAAACCATGGCGCAAGGTCGCCGGCGAGGCGTACCCGCGAAGTCTTTTGGACGACGTAGAACGAAGTCGCGATCAACACATTGCCGCCGAAGGCGAAGATCACCGCCGACGTGTGCAGGGGCCGGAGCCGGCCAAAGCTGGTCCAGGGCAGATCAAAATTCAGCCCGGGCCATGCGAGTTGGGATGCGATTACCAGTCCGACCGCGAAACCCGCAATCCCCCAGAACACCGCCATCACCGCGGAGAATTTTATCGGACCAAGATTGTAGTCGGGGCGACCCTCGATTCCCTGAAATGCTGGCGACGACGGACGCTCGAAATACCGGTTAAAAATGGCAAAAACGGCCATCATGCTCGCAACCCCGCCGAGCGCGGCATGG
Organism: Bradyrhizobium sp.; assembly: GCA_045811665.1. Lineage (GTDB taxonomy): Bacteria > Pseudomonadota > Alphaproteobacteria > Rhizobiales > Xanthobacteraceae > Bradyrhizobium. Next base: position 12,667 of record JBJMTO010000063.1, on the reverse strand, counting down.
AAGGCAAACGCGGTGTCCAAAGCCTTGGCCGCTGCGATCAGGCAAAGAAATGCTGAGGCCAGGAAAAATGCGGTCAGGCCCGCTTCGCCGTGTGTCATCCATTTCGTGGATCGAGATTGGCTCATGGCGATTCTCTTCCCGGCAACAGGAACTCCATCACACCTGACTCTGACTGACGGTGCTTTGATCGAGATCAAATGTCTGGGAACACCCTGGCGCTAACAGCCTACTGGTTCGGCTGTGGCGATCAGAAGCTGCGGCGCGTGCTGCTGGGCGCGGCTGGCCGGTGATCCGGATGGGTCTGGAAATTGCCCCAGATCAGCACGCCAGCAAACACGACGAAAACTGAAATTACCGCTGCAGAAACAAAGATCGAAAGACGGGCATAACAACCTCCTGTGTGATGCTGAGGGAGTATGCCAAATGCCTGACCCGGCACTTTGATGCGGATCAAATCGAAGCCAACTCAGGTGAGTAAAGCTAGGAGGATTGAGACCAGAGCCTTCTGACACCGCTGGAAGCGTGCCTTAAACGATTTTGGATGGTATCATCCAACCTTGACAGGACAGGGCTTGGCGCGTGCGCCTTCGAGACTGCGGCGATTGACCTGGCTAACCTCTTCGATCAGACCGGCATAGTTCTCACGAACGCCGATGATTTTGGTGCGGCGCCCCGCAGAGGCTACCCGACGTGACATCTTCTCGATCAGCCAGGCTCCGAGCGTATCCAGTTCGCGCACCTCAGCCAAATCGACGGTTACGCTCTTGGAGCGCTCAAGTTGCGGTACAACAGCCGCCGAGAGCGACTCCAGAACGACGACATTGGCAGCAGTCCATGATCCGCCTGGACGCAACTCAAGCCCATCGCTCGACGTCGTGGCCGTCAACAGAGTTGGTGCGATGATCATCTGCATTCCCGTTCAATCGTTTCCAAACCGCGCAAGCAGGCACGTCATGCCTCAAACCGGGAATCGGCCGCCTGGCCGAGTCAAACCGCAAGTTTCACGTTGCAAACGTCTGGCTCTGCGGCATCGGTCTTCACGTCAAATCCGAGTTGGCGGCACATGGCAAGCATGACCGAATTTTCCTGCAGCACGTCTCCCGTGATTGTTTTCAATCCCTCGGACCTGGCGTACTCGATAATCAACTGCATCAATGCCCAGCCAAGGCCCCGTCCCTTCAGATCGGACCTGAGCAGGATGGCGTATTCACCGGTTTCGTAGATGGAATCCGAGTGTACCCGGACCACGCCGATCAATTCGTTGGTGCTTTCGTCGAACGCGACAAAGGCCATGGCACGCGCGTAGTCGAGCTGAGTCAGCCGGGCAATGAACTCGTGGCTGAACTCCTTCATTGGTGCAAAGAACCTTAGTCGAAGATCGTGACTCGTGACGTGACGCACAAATTCGTGGATCAACGGTTCATCCTCGGGACGTATCGGGCGCACAAAAACTTGCCACTCCTCATTGACATTGATGTGCCGCTGCCATTGCGACGGATATGGCCGCACCGCGAAGTTGGAAAGACCTGATCCGCCGAACTTCCGCTCCACTGACCCAACAGCGACGCGTGCATCGACAGCTAGTGCCCCCTGCTCATCCGCCAGCAAAGGATTGATATCCATTTCGCGTAGCTCTGGTAGGTCCGCAGCCATTTGCGCGAGCTTCACCAGAATCTCCGCGACCGAGTCCTGCTTGACCGCGGGCACATCCCGATACGCATGCAACAGCCGCGATACGCGGGTGCGCTGGATCAGGTCGCGAGCCATTTGCAGGTCAAGCGGCGGTAGCGCCAGCGCCTTGTCGTTGATCAGTTCTACCGCCGTGCCCCCGCGGCCGAACACAACTACCGTGCCGAACGTTGGATCGTCGGCAAGGCCTGCTATGAGTTCGCGCGCTTTCTGGCGCACCACCATCGCCTGCACGACGACCCCAGCAATCCTCGCCTTCGGGCGCATCGCTTTGGCGCGGGTTAGTATATCGGTTGCGGCGGCGCGCACCGCGTCGGCATTCGTCAGGTTGAGTACGACGCCGCCGACGTCCGATTTGTGAACAATGTCGCGCGACATGATCTTAAGCACCACCGTAGACCCTTGCGCGAACAGCGCCGAAGCATGACCGACGGCTTGCTCCGCGTCGGCGGCCGCAAACGTCGGCACCATGGCAATGTCGTACGCCCCAAGCAGCCGTTTGATCTCGATCGGATCAAGCCATTGGCGGCCCTCCGCAACTGCAGCCGCAACGGTCTGCCGTGCGGCAGCGATGTCGGGGGCAAATGCGATCGGCATCGCGGGCGGCACCTGCGTCAGCGTCTCGATGGCTTCCCGATACCGCACCAGGTGCATAAAGCCCCGAATCGCGTCGTCTTCGGTGGGATAATTTGGTAACCCGGCAGCGCTGAGCAGATCGCCGATGTTCGGATCTGCGCCGACCCAGACTGCCAGGACCGGCTTGGCCTTACCTCTGTGCTGCTGACGATGGTTTCCGACCACAGCGATCACCTTGGCTGCGATATCGTCGGCCCCAGCGATCGCGGTCTGAACATTCATCACCAGGATGGCATCGTTGTCGGCGTCGGCCAGCAGCACCTCCAACGCGGCGGCGTAACGTGCAGGATCAGCGTCGCCGACGATGTCAACCGGGTTCGATCCGGACCATGTCGGCGGCAGGACGGCATCCAGCTTCTCGCGCGTACCGGGTGCGATCGGCGCCGCGACACCTCCAAGTTCGACGAGCCGATCGATTGCGAGGACGCCTATGCCGCCGCCGTTGGTCAGGATCGCCAGCCGCTTTCCAGGCGGGGACACGACACGCCCCAACGTCTCAGCGCAATCGAACAGTTCACGAAGGTCAAACACTCGCAGCGCGCCAGCCCGACGGAACGCGGCATCATAGACTGCGTCCGAGCCGGCCAATGCGCCGGTGTGGGTTGCAGCGGCCTTCGCTCCTTGAGCCATGCGGCCAGACTTGACGACCACGACAGGCTTGACCCTTGCTGCGGCCCGAGCCGCAGACATGAACTTCCGCGCGTCCTTGACGGCTTCAATGTAGAGCAGGATAGCGCGGGTCTTGTTGTCGAGGGCGTAGTAATCGAGCAGATCGGCAAGATCGACGTCGAGCTGGTCCCCGATGGAAACGATTCCCGAGAAGCCGACAGCGCGCTGCGCCGCCCAATCCACCATTCCGGCCGCAATGGCACCCGATTGAGAGATCAGCGCCAGGTTTCCAGGGCCGGGCATATGCGCTGCGAAGCTTGCGTTGAGATTTTCAGTTGGCATCATGATGCCAAGACAATTTGGCCCAATCAGCCGCATTCCATAGTTGTGCGCGGCACGTTTGGTGGCATCCGCCAGCGACCCCGGACCATGACCAAGTCCAGCGGTTACAATGAGCGCGCCCGCAGCCCCGCGCTGTCCTGCCTCATCGATCAGACCAGGGACTGCCACCGACGGCGCAGTGATCACCACGAGTTCGGGCACGAATGGCAACTCCTTGATTTCGCTAACCGCGGTAAGGCCGTTGATCTCGGCATAGCGCCGATTCACTAATCCAAATTCGCCTTTGAATTTCGAGTTGCGAATATTTTCCAGAATAGCCCGTCCCACAGAGCCCTGTCGCGGACTAGCCCCCACCAGCGCAACGGAGCGGGGCGCAAGCAATTTCTCCAGATGATAGGTCGACATGCGTTCAATCGCCCAGCTGGCGCGGCTTGGGTATGGGCCTGTTAGTGCGATACTATAATCCTGCAACGGTGGCGGTGCGATGTCCGTTCAACGCGCCACCCCCACAGCCGGGCAACAGACTGATCCTTGATGGCTATGGCTACTCGCGTTTCCGCTTTTGCGATTGCCGGTGACTTTGCAATCAGTTCTGCGGCCCGGCGAACAGGCTCGTTGCATTTTCGACCAGCCGTTGGCCATGCTGGAATATCCGGTCGCAGTCGCGCCGGATGAACTCGATTTGATGCTTGCTGCACTCCTGGTACATCCTGGAGCGCGGCGGCAGTCTGGGCGATCATGACGCGGCAGCCGTTCACATATAGGTGTGCGTCGCCGGCCAGCAGCGCGCTCGTTTCGCTGCCGACCAACTGCTACCCCGGGCATCTAGAAATCTGCACTCCGCCGCCTGCACTGCCGGCCGGTCCCCGAGGGTGATGTTCGCTGGCAGAACATCCCAAATGAAATCGCACATCTCCCGTGATGCCCCTCGGCGGGATAGCGTTCGCTGAGGGTATTCTGGTTGAGCCGTCAACGTGCGGCGTTGTGGATATCACGTAGGACGTTCGTCTCAAGCTCCAGATCCTCCAGTCGATGCTTAACTACATCGCCGATGCTGACGATACCGGCTAGCTCGCCGCCGCGTAGTACCGGCATGTGGCGCACACGATGGTGCGTCATCAGGTTCATCACGCGATTGACACTCTCGTCCGGAGACACGGTGAGCACACCGTGTTGCATGATTTCCCTCACGGTCTTCGATCCAGCTGTCTCGCCATAGCGCGAAAATGCATGAACGATTTCACGTTCCGAAATGAGACCAAGAACTGCGTTCTCACTCGTCACCACCAGCGCGCCAATATTCTTTGCGCGGAGCCAGTCTGCCGCCCTCTTGATGCTGGCTTCCGGAGCAATTGTTGTGACGTCGGTGCCCTTCCGCCTCAGAATGCTTTCGATGGTCATAGCCTCCTCCCATCCTGTGTCTAGCCGCCTATCATCTCGCCCCCCAATTGGGGGCATGCCACAGTTCGGTTCCTGCCTACGAGGATCATTAGTGTATCATATCGATAGAAAGCGGTCAGCGAGCACAGCGTGCCGCGCAAACGGGTTTGAATTGGCCCTGACAACAAAAATTTATATTCTCGACCGCGCGCGTTGCCTCCTCCGGCCTTTGGAGGTGTTGAGCAGCGATCATGATGGGCAGCAAAATCAATCGTCAATAACTTAAAGGCACCCGTGAGCGCGCCCGACCGTTGTAACCGGACAGCCGTTCGCTCCAACGAAGAACGGCCTCGGTGCGGTTATGGGCAGAGCACTTTCGCATGATATGTTGGATGTGCATCTTCACTGTGTTTTCCGAAAGGTTGAGCTTGACCGCGATCAGCTTGTTGGGAAGGCCGAGCTTCAGCGCGCTGAGCACTTGTTGCTGGCGGGGCGTTAACTCCGCCATCGTCTTCTCGGGGATTATCTCCGTGGCGTCGTTAGCCACGTGGATTACGGGTCGCGCGGTCGACCCGTTGATCTCCGGCCTGGGGTTCGCGGCTTCATTTTGTCTGATACTCGGTGGCGGCCGGTAGACTCCCCCGGCAAGTACAAGGCGCAAGCCGGCGACAGCGACCTCCACTGGAATCGAGGTTGGAAAAAAACCGCGGACTCCCTGTTGCATAGCCGCTGTTGCGCTGGCGTCATCATCGCGATTTGACAGGAGGGCAACAGCCGCATTCGGGCAGAATTTTTTGACCAGCGCGAGATCATGCTCGATCAAAGGATCGGTGATCTGCTTGTCTCCAGTATGCAACGCGATCAGGCGGACATCTCTTTCTGATAGCCAATTCAGACCACTCGCCTTGGCCATCTCGACGATGTCGAACCCACTAAGTTCTCTTTTGAGAATACTGAGGATGCAGGTACGCGCCAGGACCTGATGGTCAATGATGACCAGCACCGGTAGCGCAGGGGCTAGAGTACCAACGAGAATCGTGCTCATGCAAATCCCTCAAGAGGAGCTGAGTCCGGCTCGCAATTCTTGCGGCGATTTGATTTTGCGCTGGTTCTCTATCTGTTGCGCAAAAGTCTTAAATGCATATTAAGCGGCCAGCTGTTGTCGAAAAAAGTTTAGCTGCCGAAGAACCGGCGCAAAAGATTCGAGGTCCATAGTGGCGCGAATGTTCGTTGTCGCCCGCGGTGTCAGTGCCGCGTGCCCCGGAACCGATTGGTAGCGTCACCCAAAAAATTCCCGCCTGTGTGTAGCCGGGTTTTTGCCACGAAGTTTGCTTAAATGTTGATTCGGTCACGTCGTTGCGCTGATGGCTTGGCCGGGCCCGACGCAGAGTTGGATACACACCCTGCGTCGGGCCGCCTCGTGCGGCTAAGGAGTGCCGCTAAGCCTGCCGCATTTCAAGCCATGGTGGGACACCCAGACCACGCCGCACCTCTGCTAGCAGCAGCTCTCTGCTCCATTGCATCTCCACCGGACCAATCATCGCACTCCCACCCGATCAGCAGCGTGGTGACGGAGATTTGCCACCACGCTGCTGTCGTCTGCGTTAGGGCAGCACGTTGGTGAAGCCTCCGCCGACACCGACACCAGCGTTATTGGAGATGCCAGTTGTGATGGCCGCACCGTTGCCGAACGAAACCGCGCCGCTTGAGGCGTTGCTCTGACCCGCAGACGCCCCGAGCCCGGTCGAGATGCTACCGGCCGGGGAAGCCGCCGCGAAACCAGCACCGATGTTGGTGTTGGTCCCGTTGGCGAGCGAACCGGCCGCCGCCGTGCCGTGCGTCGCAGCCCCGGTCGTGGTCTGGACGTGACCGAGGTTAAAGCCTCCCCCGATGGCGAGCGTCGAGCCGGCGTCAGCTGGTACGCTTCCCGCCAGAGCGATGAACGCAACACTCATCAACAGCTTCTTCATAGTGACTTTCCTTCTTTTCAGTTTCCACCACGGCGGGCGCCGGGGCGGGTGGTGCCGCCATGTGAGGGGATTCACCACTCGCTTTTGCCTTCTTCTTCTTCGGCGTCGACTGGTGAGCGACGTGAGCCCAGACACGGCAGCTCTGCTGGGTCACATCGTAGTCCTTGCAAAGACGGTTCTTGCCGGTCGCCCCTTCCACCAGCCAAATGTCGCCCCCCGCGTAGGGCTGCTCCTCGGAGGTTTCCGACTGCGCATAGCTGGTGGGGACCGGCGGTGAGGCGGGATAGCCCGGGGCGGGCGGCGGCAGGTACTTGATGCAAACCTCTGGCATTGCGCGGTTGATGTCTGGGTTGAGACAAAGCCGGGCGACGGCCGCCTTCTTCAGCCCGAAGCTCCACAAGGTGCGCGCATCGAGTCGCGCCGCGCAGCCGGGATCAGGGACCGTGGTGCCGAAGCTGAATCCGGTCCCGACAAATGCGCCGCCGCCGGAAACCGACCCGAGGCACGTTTCGAGTCCGGCCGCGGCCAAGCCCGGTGCGACAATGCTCGGCACGTTCCTGACGGTCTGATCGGCCGGCACGGTGCTGTTCGTGGTGATCGCGGCGAGGCCGACCCCCGTGCCGCCCTGCCCCGAGACCGCCTGCGAACTCGATGTCGATGTGGCCACGCCCATGCCCATCCCCGTTGTGGAAGATTGAGCCCATGCACGTCCGCTCGCCGCCATCGCAACGATGGCAGCCAACAAAAGCCGGTTCATGTGTGGTTCTCCGTCCGCCGCCGATTGATGTTTATTTTCGGCCGGCGTGCTGGTCTTTACTCAAAATTTACCGAACGCGGGAGCTACCAAAAAGGGTGGCTACCAATAAGGGTGGGGTCTCTCTCATTGGAGCGGAGTGCCACGTATGGCCCGAACACGCGGGCCAGCATCACATGACGCACGAGCTTTAGCCTCTCACGCCTCACGCCGCGTCAGCGGCCCCTTGCGCGCTGATCGACAGTATCGAGCTTCCAACGTTTTTCCGGGCCCATACTGCGGATGATCTTCTAGGACCGAAAGGCCGCCTCGCTGACCTGGAGACGGTCGGCGTGGAGCGACCAATCCTTCAACCTCTCGCCCTCGCAGAACCTGATCTTCGCCAGTTCGGCAGCGGCTGCCTGGCTCAGAGCTTCGATCTCGATCGAGCTCTGACAGATTTCGACCTCATGTCCGTTTTCGCCGAGCACATTCTTCATGAATCGAGCGACATAACGCGTCATCTTGGGACTCCCTCGTAAGATCTCGTCCACGCCCAACTCCAACCTAGGATCAAGTGAGCTTTTCCCTCTTGATGCACGTCAAACAGCGCAGCGCAAACTGGACATTTCGCCTAGCGCGGCGCGTCGACAGGCTAACGACTGTAAAGTGATCAGAGCACGCTGCAGGGGCTTGCCTGCCCACCCTGGAAGCGCCGCAGCCACGCTATTTGATCCAGCGCGACGACGCGCCGCCCGGGATGCGGCCACACTCGGGGAGCTAGCCACCCGCCGAACGCGCGATGGCAACGCAGACCAAAGCAGCGGCGGCGACAATAGTGGCCGCAGTAAATTCCCACCGTCTCATTCGATAACCTCGTCGGCGCGAGCGATGAGCGTGGGCGGAATCGTCAGGCCAAGTGTACGCGCCGTCTTGAGATTGAGGATCAGCTCAAACTTTGTAGGCTGCGCGACCGGCAAGTCGGCTGGCTTCACCCCCTTCAGGATCTTGTCAACATAGCCTGCTGCACTTCGAAAAGAGTCAAGGATGTTCGGACCATAAGTCATCAAGGCGCCGGCGTGCGCAAAGTCACCAAACTCGGAAGCAACCGGGATCTGCTGCCGCTTGGCGAACTCAACAATCCGCGCCCGATTAGTAATTTGGATCGCGTCTTCCGTTGTCATTAGGGCTTCGGCACCAAACTGCGCGGCTAAATCGAAGCTTCGTTCGATATCCTCGGCTGCACGCACTTCCAGCGATTTGATCGGAATCTGCAGCACTGTCGCCGCTGCCTGAACCTGCTTAAATTTTTGGACGACGCTGGCATTGTTGGGTCCCCACATAACGGCGAGGCGCGACAAGCTCGGGAGGGCCTCCTTTAACAGCTCCACCCGTTTTGCGGTTAGCTCTGTGGCGAAGAGGCTAGCGCCAGTGATATTCCCGCCCGGTCGGGCAAGACTGGCGATATATCCAGCGGCTACAGGATCACCCACGGTTGCCATGACAATCGGAGTGGTGACGGTGGCCTTCCGCGCCGCGTCGGTGGCTTCACTCCCAACCGTCACGATCACATCAATCCTTGCGTTTGCAAGATCGGCGGCGAGAGCAGGTAATTGATCGAGCCGCCCTTCCGCATACCGATAGTCGAACTGAACGTTGTGATCACCGACCCACCCTCGCTCCGCAAGCGACGCCTGGAAGGCGGCAACACGAGCCTTAGCCTGTGACTCACGCTCCATGTAAGGCAAGAGGACACCGACCCGCCGGAGTTGTTGTGCCTGGACGGTAAGAGGCCAAGTAACCGCCGCGGCCACAATGCTTATAAATTGACGCCGCTCCATTCGACGACCTCGTCAGGGCCTATGGCAACCTCTGTCGAGCCTAAGCGCTGTCGTCGATGCCGTCCAATAGTTCGTGCAGCGTTCGCGGTCGAGGCAGCGAAGCTCGAACGCCGATGGGTCGAGAAGGCAGTCAAAGCCGTTGACCGAGCGAGACACCCTGTCGATCTCGCGTGCGCCTGCACGTTGGCGATCCTCGATCGGCTTCAAGCTCGGAGCATTTCTGATGAGCCGAACTCCGAATTAAAGATAACAAACTGACGCGACGGAGCCGCGGATAAAAGCTTAGTGTTGACCAATCGCAAAAGCACCGTACATTTCGAAAAGCGACACGGGGGGTTGGCGGAGCAACCTGCAAAGCGTTTGAAACTTTCCTCATCTGACTGGAGATGCAAATGCCTTATCGAGTCGATCAAATTGATCCAAGCAAGACTGCGATGATCGTTGTCGACATGCAAAACGACTTCGTCGCTGAGGGGGCCGCGCTCAGGTCCGCGCAGGCCGCCGCAATGGTACCAAAGCTTGCCGAAACACTGAAGTTCTGCCGTGAGAAGGGAATCCGTGTCGTCTATACCGCACACGTTCACCGGCGCGACGGCAGCGATATGGGAATGTACGACGACCTGTATACGCCCATCGCGGATCGGTCCTGCCTGGTCGACGGAACAAAGGGCGTTGAAATTTTTGGTGACCTGGCGCCTGCGCCGGGCGAACACGTGATCAAGAAGCACCGCTACAGCGGCTTCTTCGCCACGGATCTTGATCTCATCCTCCGGGAATGGGGAATCAAGACCGTGATCATTTCGGGGACGACTACCGAGAATTGCTGTCACGCCACTGCGCGCGACGCGATGTTCAACAATTATCAAGTCGTCTTCCTGTCGGACGTGACCGGAACGTTCGATTACCCGGATGTGGGGCAGGGATCCTTGTCCGCAGAGCAAGTCCATCGTAGCACTTTGACAGTGCTGGCCTTCTCGACGGCCCATGTCATGACTGCTGACGAGTTCAAATCCCGCATCACTGTTGAGGCTTATCCGGCCGCGAACAGGGCGGCTTGAGCTCAAACTGGTGCTTACCGGCAAGCGGGGGAAAGAAGCGCGGCGTCCACGAGCACACGCCGCTCCAAAAGTTCAGTCGCGCCCGGAGCGAAAATCCACCGGAGAGACCGCTATTGTCCGCCACAGACAGGAAAGGGGAAAAAAACAGGCGGCAAGATCCCCCGCACAAACGGCCTGTCTTCGATTGATCACGGCTTCCGAGGTTCGGGAAGACTGGATGGTGGGCGCGACAGGGATCGAACCTGTGACCCCCTCGATGTCAACGAGGTGCTCTCCCGCTGAGCTACGCGCCCTGAAACCTTAACCACGGGTCGGGTTCGTATATCGGCTCCACGGCGGGCAGGCAAGGACGCTCGGGCCGGCTTCGCGGAGCTATCGGCCCAGTGATCAGGCGGCCAGCATCTTGTTCACTTCGCTGACCAGTTCGCGAAGGTGGACCGGTTTCGACAGCACTTTTGCGTTCTTTGGCGCTTCGGAATCCGAGTTGAGCGCCACGGCCGCAAAGCCCGTGATGAACATGATCTTGATGTCGGGATCGAGTTCCGACGCTCGCCGCGCCAGCTCGATGCCGTCCATCTCGGGCATCACAATGTCGGTCAGCAACATCTCGAACGGCTCCTCGCGCAGCCTTTGGTAGGCGGACATGCCGTTGTCATGGGGCGATACCTGGAAACCGGCGTTTTCCAAAGCCTTCACCAGGAAACGTCGCATATCGTTATCGTCTTCGGCGAGGAGGATTTTGTGCATGGCCGTGGGTGTCGACTCCCGATCGCGAGGATCAATCCGCTCACTAAGCCTGACAGAGGGTAAATTTCGGGTGAAAGTTCCCACTGCCGGGGCGGATTGAAGGCCTTTATTCCTGTACCCGATCCGGTGCCAATGCAATGAGGGTCCCCGCAACATAACCCGCATTCCAACCGGCACAGCGGTTTTTTCGCTTGGCAGAATGGTCCGGATTATCGAGAATACACGGGCAAATCATTTGTTTTTTCGCATTGATAAATCAGACCGAAAAGCAGCCGACCCAAGGACAGCGTCGCGGATGACCCAGCTTGTTGGCGAATTGTCGCCTCCGTTCGAAATCGCGGAGCCGGCCACATGGCGCGCGCCGATCATCTTCAATTCTCCACATTCCGGCTCGGTCTATCCGCCCGCATTCGTCAAGGCCTCTCGCATCGATATCGCTGCGCTGCGCCGGTCGGAAGATTCGTTCATGGACGAGTTGATCGTCGGCATGAGCGATCGCGGCTTCCCGACAGTCACAGTCAATTTCCCGCGCTCCTATGTCGATGTGAACCGTGAGCCCTACGAACTGGATCCGCGCATGTTCGCAGGTAGGCTGCCGAGCTTCGCCAATACCCGATCCATGCGCGTGGCCGGCGGCCTTGGCACCATCCCGCGGGTGGTCGGCGACGGGCAGGAGATCTATCGCGAGCGGCTTTCAGTGGACGACGCGCTGGCGCGGATCGAGGCGCTCTACAAGCCGTATCACCGCGCGCTGCGGCGGCTGATCAACAAGGCGCATCAGGCTTTCGGCACCGTGGTGGTGGTGGATTGCCATTCGATGCCATCGGTCGGCGTGTCACGCGACGAGCCCCGGCGTCCTGACGTCGTGATTGGTGATCGGTACGGCACCAGTTGCGCCGCGCTGTTGCCGGACATGGTCGAACAAACGATGAGGCGGCTAGGTTATTCGGTAGGACGCAACAAGCCGTACGCAGGCGGCTTCATCACCGAGCATTACGGCAATCCGGCATCGGGCCTGCACACCATCCAGCTCGAACTCAACCGAGCGGTCTATATGGACGAACGTCGGCGCGAACGCGGACAGCGCTTCGCGCAAGTCGCGGCGGATTTGGCGATCCTGGCGGAAGCTCTGGCTGCCGTGCCCTTGGGTGATCTGGGCCCGTTCCAAGCCGCCGCGGAGTAGGTCAGCCGAGGGAGCGCAATGGACGGTACCGCTGAAGAAAAAAGGGCCGCCTGAATGACAAGCGGCCCAAGTCTAGGGAGGAAACGCCCAAGGAGGGCAGCGATACCGCGACGCCAATCGCGATATCGCACTGCACAATTTACGCCGCGCCGCACAAATTGCAAGCCCTGCCAAGCCTGGAGCCATGCGATCTGTGCATATCGGGCGAAGAACGCCGCGGTGTGGCTGGAGGGCAACGCTGGCGGCGTGGGCGGCACCGCCGTCCCGCTCGACTTAAGCCATTCACGGCTGGCATAAGGGCGCCGCCCTGGTACAAGGCCCCGCCGCAAGCCGCCGGCACGCCGAGGCGCCATGGGCCCGATCGACTTTTCGACGTTCGTCAACGAGCTCGCGACCCTGTCCGGCCAGGCGATTCTGCCCTTCTTCCGCACCGCGCTTGCGGCCGACGACAAGTCGCACGGCGGCGCCTTCGATCCGGT
>JBJMTO010000062.1:0-36233 GCA_045811665.1 Bradyrhizobium sp. | reverse complement strand
TCGGCGCGCAGCGGCACGCGGGAGGCTTCGTTGTTGAGATCGACCAGTTGGGTCAGGAGCGCCAGCAGCGTCTTGCGATCGGCCGGCTTCAGCGGCTGCAGCATCCGCGCCTGCGCGCGATCGACCGAGGGCATGATATCGCGCAACAGCGCCGCGCCGCTCCTGGTCAAATAAAGCAGTTTGATGCGCTTGTCCTCGTCGGAGGGCTTGCGCTCGATGTATTGCTTGAGCTCCAGCCGTTCGATCACGTTGCCGAGCGTGGAGCGATCAAACGCAATCACGGCCGAAAGCCGCGTGGCGTCGATGCCGGGGTGAGTCTGGATCGCGACCAGGGCTGCGAACTGCACCGGCGTCAGGTCGTGCGCCCTGCATTCCTCGACGAAGATCGCGACCGCAATCTGCTGCATCCGCCGAAACAGATAACCGGGCGCGGTGTAGACCGCATCCATGGTCGGAGGCGAGCGCTTACTCGGCATCGGGCTGCCTGTCGGGCGCGGCGTCCGCAAACGCCTTGACGTTCTTTGCCGCAGCTTCACATTTCAACAGCCGGGGGAACGCCGCGAGATTTACGCCGAACCGTCGCGCATTCGCAAGCTGCGGCACCAGGCACAAATCGGCCATGCTCGGCGCGTCGCCAAAGCAAAACGCGCCGGTCTCACCCGCAATCAAGATTTCGCAGGCGGCGAGCCCCTCGCGGTTCGCCCATGCCGCCCACTCGGTCACCTGCTCTTCGGCCAGCCCGAGCTGCCGCAGCCGCGCCAGCACTTTCAGATTCTGCACCGGGTGGGTGTCGCAGGCCAAGGCCATCGCGAACGCTCGGACCTGGGCACGACGCAGCGGATCGTTCGGCAGCAGCGGCGGCTCCGGGTGGGTCTCTTCCAGCCACTCGATGATCGCCAGGGACTGGGTAATGACGGCGTCCCGATCTTCAAGCGTCGGCACCAGCCCTTGCGGGTTGATGGCAAGATAGGCCGGATCGCGCTGCTCGCCCTTGCGGAGATGATGGGCGAGGTGCTCCGCACTCAGGCCCTTCAAATTCAACGCGATTCGGACCCGGTAGGACGCGCTGCTGCGGAAATAGCCGTGCAGCTTCATCGGAACCTCCCTCGGATTTCCTGGTTGGCTTCGGTCGCCGTCATTGACGCTATCCATGTTGTAAGTATGCTGTCAATCTATTGAGTAGCAAGCATGAGGGAGGGCTCGCCATGGAAGCCGTACAGAAGACGCCGGAACGCGAGGCGTTCTATCGCAAGATCGACGGCGAGAATCTCTCGGCGCTGTGGAACGTGATGGGCGACCTGATCACGCCCGAGCCGAAGAGCGCGTGCCGGCCTCATCTGTGGAAGTTCGACGCCATCCGGGACTACATGACGGAAGCCGGCAAGCTGATCACCGCCAAGGAAGCCGAGCGCCGGGTGCTGGTGCTGGAAAATCCGGGGCTTCGCGGTCAATCGAAAATAACGACCTCCTTGTTTGCCGGCGTGCAGATGGTGGTCCCCGGCGACGTCGCACCTGCGCATCGCCACAGCCAGTCCGCGCTTCGCTTCGTGCTGGAGGGCAAAGGTGCGTATACGGCCGTCGACGGCGAGCGCACAGCGATGGAGCCCGGCGACTTCGTGATTACGCCCTCGATGACCTGGCACGACCATAGCAACGAGACCTCCGAGCCGATGTTCTGGCTCGACGGGCTCGACATCCCGATGGTCCAGTTCTTCGATGCGTCCTTTGCGGAAGGCTCGAACGAGGATCAGCAGAAGATCACGCGTCCCGCGGGTGACAGTTTTGCGCGTTACGGGCACAACCTCTTGCCGATGGATGAGAAGCGTAAATCCCAGACTTCGCCGATCTTCAATTATCCATATCGCTACACCCGCGAGGCGCTGGAGCGGGCCAAAGCGCGGGACGAGTGGGACGCCTGTCATGGCCTCAAACTTAAATTCTCCAATCCCGAGACCGGCGATTTCGCCATGCCGACAATCGGCACGTTCATCCAGTTGCTGCCGAAGGGATTCAAGACCGCGCGCTATCGTTCGACCGACGCCAGCGTGTTCGCGGCGATCGAGGGCAAGGGCCGTTCGCGGATCGGCGAGCAGACCTTCGAATGGGGTCCGCGCGACCTGTTCGTCGTGCCGAGCTGGCAATGGGTGACGCACGAAGCCGACGCGGACTCGGTTCTGTTCAGCTTCTCCGACCGCCCGGTGCAGCAGAAGCTGGATTTGTTTCGCGAAGATCGCGGCAACGCCTGAGGATTATCTCGGCCTGACGTTATAACGCGTGCGAAGGTCCTTTGTTGACGGTTGCCGAGTGCGGGTCGGCTCTGGTTGCGCGATGTTATGTGCCGGAGCGGGTTGACGTTGCTCTCCAGCTCACGAGGTAAGCTAGACCTTACTCGCGCGCCAGTCCGCAGCGCGTTTTTCCGCGAACGAGGCCAGGCCTTCGGACGCTTCTGGAGTCTGTCGTCGGGCCGCATGCATCCGTACTAGACGTGCATAGGCCTGGTCATCGACGCTCATTCCGCCGACAGCATTTTCCAGCGTCAGCGCCTTGGTTTCGGCCAGCGCCTCGGGGCCGTTGCCCAGCAACTGCTCTACGATCTTGGCGCCTGCTGCTTCCAGATCCGTCAGCGGCACGACCTCATGCACGAGACCGATACGACGCGCCTCCTGCGCGCCGAACCGCTCGCCGGTGAGCGCATAGCGGCGCACCTGCCGCACCCCGATGGCGTCGCATAGCTGCGGGATGATGATCGCGGCGGTCAGCCCCCATCGGACCTCGGTGATCGAGAACAGCGCATTGTCGGCGGCGACCACCACGTCGCAGGCGGAGATCACGCCGGTGCCGCCTCCGAAGCAGCCGCCTTGCACCAAGGCGACGGTCGGCACAGCGAGCCGGTTCAGCCGCTGCACGGCTTCGAAGGTGGCTTGCGAAACGGCCTCGTTCTCGCCCCGTGCCAGCGGTCTGACGCGATTGATCCATTGCAGGTCCGCGCCGGCCTGGAAGTGCTTGCCGTTGCCCTTCAGGACCACCACCCGCAGCAGAGGCTTCCTGCTCAATTCGTCGATAGCCGAGAGCACGCCGGCGATGAGGCCGGCGTCGTAGGCATTGTTCACTTCGGGACGGTTCAACGTGACCGTTGCAACGCCGCGCTCATCAAGATCCCACAGAACGGAATTGTCAGGCATGGCGTCCCCTTGTGAGATGGCCTACGAAAGGTCGCAAACGATCGTCCGGTGTAGTCGCAGGTGACCCAGTCCCACGCTCCCGCACGGAAACTAATGGCAGCCACTCACGACTCCACGCGCCCGCGGCTACTCCGCCGCGTCCAGAATGGTCTTGCCTACGGTGTTGTCGACCACGACCGGCGTCTCGAAATAGCTGATCTCGGGCTGGGCGCCGTAGCGTTCGGCGATCATCTTGCGCCACTCAGCAGTATAGACACGGTCGGCGGCCTCGCGGCTTTCCCAGAGCTAACAGGTGAAAACCTGCTTGCGAGACGGGAAGGCATGCTGCTAGCCTCCACTGCAATCAGAGAGCGAAGCCGGGGGAAATCAGGTTAATGAGGGCAATGGGGACGCGTCAGCCTGTTAGCGTGCTGCTGACAGCTTTGCATGAAAAATTTGGGCAAAATCTTAAGGCGCTTCAAAGTAACGCGACCATTCGGCTCGATCGCATCGATTTGAATTCCCGGGCGATTGATGGGATAGGCACAGAGCTCCTCAGCAAGCACTGTGATTCTAACAAACAAAAAACCGCTTGCGCTCAGTTGCTCGATGAGATCTTCGCTGACTTCTCACAATCGATGTACCTTCTTTCAATCGGGTTGTTGGTACCTGCACGAATGGTGCTACGACGGGGTCTCGAGCTAGGTCTGGCCGTTGTTTACATGTGGGACATTCCCCATGAATATTGGGGATGGAAACTTCACGGTTTACAGCTGAGCTTTTCCGAGATGGCTGCTCACTGCTCGTCAGAATACTACATATCCCATCTCGCCAATGTAAATGGATGCCCTGCGGCTGTGGAGCCAAATCAGATCTCTACAGAATTGAAGCGCCTCTATGCCGCGCTAAGCAACACCGTTCATGGTAGATATGATGAGCTTCCGCCCTTGTCGCCCGAGCGATACTCATCAGATCAGAACAAGATTGATGATCACCTGAAAATGGCAATTCAAGTGCAGGTCGCGATAATCAATCTTCTGTGCCTGAGATTTCCAGAAATGCAGACCTACATCCAAGCGAATTTTCCCGGCGCAACGAGGGTCGCATGATGAGCGGCCTCGGAAGTGGCGATGACCTACTGCAAACAGCGCGCTGCGAAGATCTGCTCTATGAACAAATCAGTACGGTCTCTGTGTTGGGAGATTTTGAAAGACGAATTATCGATTCGCTAAAAGGCAGCGGAGCCAATCTGCTAGAAGGTGCAAGAGGCGTTGGCAAGTCGATGCTTCTTCGCATGGCCGAGATTGAGCTTGATGGATCCTTCTCGGAAGAACGCAAAATTGGTGTCTACGTAAATTTTAAAACGAGCACGCTGCTGGAGGGAGTGAAGGCTGACGAACGCGATGCTTTTCAAATTTGGGTCAATACAAAGATTCTCGAGGCTTTGCATGAAAAGCTGCTAGCACTGGGTCTCATCGCAAAGAGCGGGGACAAGGACCCTTATTTTCGTGTCTTCGGAGTTTCATCCGTTGGGGAAACGAAAGCGCTACTTGAAGAGAAGATACATCTCCTTCAGAAACTTGCTTTCAATAGCTCGAACCGGTCAGCTGTCATCAGAGAAATCGGCGTGGAGTTTTTGGCTAAAGCTCAAGATACCACATTTCTGACAAACATCATAAAAGACGTTAGTGAGATATTTCGCATCAGCAAAATCGTCTTTCTATTTGACGAGGCCGCGCACACCTTCATTCCGTCCCAGCAAACAATCTTTTTCGAGATTTTCAAACTTTTACATGGAGGCAAGGTCGCGTGCAAAGCTGCCGTGTACCCCACGGTAACAAACTATGGTCGAAACTTTGAAGTCGGCCAAGATGCCATAATGCTTCCCGTCTTTCGATTTGATCCCGGAGAGGCGGGTCGGCGCGAAAACAGGGCGCACTTCAGAAGTATTTTGGAAAAGCGCTTACCGAAAACTGGAAGTCTGCGTAAAAATATTTTTCAACGTGGCGCCGAACTGGACCTGTGTATCGACTTGTCAAACGGCAACCCTCGTGCCCTGCTTCACATTATTAACAGTGCACTCGGGTCGGGTCAGACGTTATCGGAGCGTTCGGTTAGCTTAGCCGTTCAAAGCTATGTGGATCAAGAATTACTCCCTTACCATCAAAGCCTAACCAAGCGACTGCCAACGTACTCGTCACACATTCGCACAGGCCTGGAGCTATTGCGTGGGTATATCGTTCCTGAAATAAGAACAAAAAACCACCGACGAACAAAGAGTCAGTATCAATCAGCATTCTTCACTGTCCAACGCGATATGTCGCCTAATCTAAAACTGTCGTTGGATATCTTGAGTTACTCCGGCGTGTTGTCACAAATGGGAACGGTGAAAGTCGCTGGGGGAAACACTGGCCCAAGATACCTGGTCAACTTGGCCCTGATGGCAACGGAAAAGGCATTTGACACTGCAAGGATCTCAAATGCAATTGCGCGATTGAGCCTAACCGATTATCGCGAGTTTTCAGCATTGGATGGCCAGATAGCCACTTACCTAGATTCCATTCTTGTCTCAGCAGCGGTCTGTAGCACGTGTTCCGCGCAGGTAGGCCAACAGGATAAATTTTGCAGAGAATGCGGCCAGTCTATTGGAGCAATCTCGATCGTGAGCGCCCTTCTGGAAGAACCGGTCGAAACCCTGTCGCTCAGTGAACGGTTAAGCAGTCGAGTAAAACCCAAATATCCGACCGTGGGGGCGATAGTGCAAGCCAAAAGGAGTGAACTGATGTTGATCCCATATATAAAGGATGTGAGATCAAGGATTATCAAAAATGCTGCTGACGAATTTATCTCCGGGTAGATCTTAGTCGCCGACTCTATCGCGCGCCCCAGTCCGCCGCGCTTTTTTCGGCGAACGGAGCCAGACTTTGGACGCTTCCGAAGTGTGTTCTCAGGCCGCCTGCAGCCGCACCTGGGTCAGCGAGAACAGCGCATTATCGGCGGCCTGCGACCACCCACGTGCAAGGCGGAGATCACGCCGGTACCGCGTCCCAAGCGGCCTTGCACCAAGGCGGCCGGCCGGTTCAGCCGGTGCACCGCTTCGAAGATGGCTTGCGAGACCGCCTTCCGCGGCTACTCCGCCGCGTCCAGAATGGTCTTGCCTACGGTGTTGTCGACCACGACCGGCGTCTCGAAATAGCTGATCTCGGGCTGGGCGCCGTAGCGCTCGGCGATCATCTTGCGCCACTCAGCAGTATAGACACGGTCGGCGGCCTCGCGGCTTTCCCAGAGGTAGCATCCGCCGCCGGTTCGCGATTCCGGATCGAAAAGGTAATATTTGCGAAGAAGGCCGGCGAGGCCCTGGTACTTGGGCGCCGAGCCCCGGAACAGTTCGGCCGCGTCGGCGGAATTGATGTTTGCCGGCAGCTTGAAACGTACGATGGCGGTAATCATGGCCATATCCTCCATGCGGTTTGCTGGCAGTCAGGAACCCCTCACCTGGCCCGGGATAGTAGCATGTACCTCGTATATGGCGAGGACCTGAGGTTTGGGTTGCCAGTCCGCCGCTTGTCGTTGCCGCGTGCGCAGGTGTGCGATATGCGCCGGGGCTGCTCGCGGGGAACGGGATGCATCATCTCTCTGTCGTACGCCGCGAGATGCTGGTCAGGGTCCCCCTCCCATTTGAATAACACTAATACAGCTACTGCTTGATCCTCCTGAACCCGGTCGCAACGTGTTGAGCGACGCTGTGGGTGTTCGGCTGGTTCAATAGTGCCGAGATACGAATCAGCGTATACGGAGCGCCATGACCGACCAGCACCGAACATGCCAATGCGGCGCGGTTTACCGACGTACGGAAGCAATGGCTCCGGTGCGGCAGATGGAAAGTTATGAGTGCTCCGTATGCGGTGCTACGTTGGAAACGTGGAATACCGCGTGGGTGCCTACGTATCGTTTGATAGCTGGTCCTGTCCGCAGTTCCTGAATTCGGAACTTTCGATTCCTCGTCGCGTTGCCTTCAGGGCGGCACGGAGGATTGAGGATGGCAAGGAAGGCGCAAACGAAATCAGCACGCGGACGCAAACAGGACCGCGCGCGTGTTGCAGGTGAGCAGGGATACGAAGTCCGCTACGCGGCCAAAAAAACCCGTACGTCCGCGAGCTCGGTCAAGAAGGCCGTGAAGAAAGTCGGCAACAGCCGGAAGAAGGTTGAGAAGCGGCTTGGCCGTTAAAACAGTGCGGGTCCGGCAATGGAAGCTGTTGAAGGAACGAGGCGCAAGGAACAGAGACCGCGACCTCACTTCGTCAAATGCGGGAGTTCTTGCACACCGCTGTTCTATCAAACGGAGTTAAACCGGGCCAGACCTTGTCAGTTTTGGCCCGGTGACGCTGCTTTGGTTACTTGGCGCTGGCCTCCTTAGGCGGCGGCGGAGGCTTGATGCCAACGGTCAGCATGCGGATCTTCAACTGACCGTTTTCCCTTGTATCGACGCCTGTCCAGTAGACCGTCAACTTGGTGGCTTCACCGGTGCTCGGGTTCTTGCCTAAGATATCGGTTTCGCCTTCACCGAGAACTAGGTCGTTGTTAACAACCCAAAAATTTCCATTCCTGATCTCTATTCTTTCGGTGCCGTTCTTGAAGTTCGTCTCGTAGGTACTCTTGAGGTCAGAGAACACGCCGCCCGGATTGATCTGGACGCCGTCCTTTGTGTAGAGCGAGGCGACGCACGCTGGATCTTTCTTCGCGATGCAGTCCGTATAGGCGACTGCCAATTTTTCCGCTTCCTGCTTGGCATCATCAGCCAATGCCGGAACGACAGAACACAACAACGTCGAGGCAATCAATGTGCGTAACATAGTTCCCTCCTATCGTCGGCGGATTTGGCTTATCCGTTCGGGATCCACGTCCCAGCCGACCCTGGGACTGGCTAGACTTCGGTAGAACGAAACAAAGAGCGAGTCTTGCTAATAGCGAGCCGATGGCCGTTATTTTACGACTCTTGCAGAATCTGCCCGGTCTGTTGGGCAGGTGCGGAGAAGGCGTCTTTAATCGGGATTTGCTTGGCCAGTTCGTTCATTTGCGAACGCGTAGTCAGGTCCGTGCTTGGGTCGTCGATCTTCTCGAAAGAACAAACGAGGACAGGTCATGTTGCGCCTGTATTGAGTGGAGTCGTTGCTAGGCTTTTGATTTCCTTAGTATCGGCCTGCGACGGCTTGCAACACGAAATGGCATTTAGAACGGAGCCGATACAGCAAGAAAACCTTACAACGTGGGCCTAAGTTCTGGCGATCCCGGCATGACTCGAACATGCGACCTACGGTTTAGGAAACCGTCGCTCTATCCGGCTGAGCTACGGGACCGGAGAAACCCGCCGATGGGAACGGGTGTCTGCCTGCTAAATAACAGAGAGCGCGGGGGATCGCCAGCCTCTGATAGTAGCCCGTTGGCGCCCGTCGCGGGTTGGGCTGGCGACCATTGCAGCGTCAGAGCACACGGGGGACTCGGGCGGCTTCGGCTCTGCATGATTCTGCCATGAACACTCTTTGTAGCACCGCCAATGGCACCCTAGTTATCTTCCGGGGGGACTGTAAGCACCGGCGACCCGTGCAGCCTTCTCCGCGATTCCTTTGAATTCGCTCGATGTCCATGCGCGTACCGTTTCTATTTTGGACACCGCACCACTGGCTGCAACAGCCATTCCGATGGCTACGGCATCCGATCCATCAGGAACTTCGGAAACGAGTACGATGTCGTTCGAACCGGTTGTATTGTAGAGAGCAACAAGCTTGCCGCCCGCCTTTTTGATCAAGCCTTCTATCGCTTCGGAGCGATCGGAGGGTTTGTCGATCAGTCCCTTTACGCCGGAATTCGAATATGAGGCATAGGTGATGAACAAGGGCATTAGGGCCTCCATCTTTCACGTATACGCCCATTCTGGACGCACCCTGATCCCATCGCAGTTCATGATGACAGTCAAACGCCGACCGAGCGGAAGTAATTGCCGCGTCGCAGCAACAAGCCCGAACTGACATGGACGAAGCCAGATCAAAGTTGTGCCGAATTGCGGCTTCCCGGGTCTCGACCCCTGTGAAACTCTGGTAATTCTTCGTGCCCGGGCGCGCGCGCCCAATTGACTTGAGCCGGACGCCGTTACGCCTGTGCCAAGAAACTTTGCCAGATCGCTACTCAGCTGTCCGAACTTATGCTTCCAAACCATTGAAGTGCATTGAAAGGCTTTTGCCATGCCGACTACAATGGAATGCATTCAAACCTACTTGCGCGCGAAAGATGCGAACCGTCCCCATTTGATGAGGTTTGCTTTTGCTGAGACGGCGAAACTTGAAACGGTTGTCGAGAGCGGCGCCATTTCATTTCCGCCTCTTACCAGCGGTTTGAAGACGATTGCACAGATTTTGGTAAGCGATTTCGCCAGGAATAATGAGAACATCTATACGTTTTGCTTTGTGGACGATCCTCCAAAGGGAATAACCGGCAACTACGCCTGTTGCTGGCTCGTTGGCATGTCGGAGAAAGCTACCGGTTCGTGTCGGTTGCGGGCAATATGACTGGTCATTTCAGAGCAACGAGCCCTATCTCGCGAAAAGACTGGCAATAACCATCAAGGTGATGGAAGCACTGCCACCTGAGTGTCTTCATCCCGTGATCGGCTGGCTGGCGGGATTGCCCTATCCTTGGTGCCCGGCCTCAGAAGCGATCAAGGAAATGCCTTACATTGCTGGACTCGAGCCAGTGCGCAATTTTATCGAGCAGCATCAACAATCAATCTCGCGAAACAGCCGCCTGATCCGTTGACAGCGCTCTCGCTATCAGCGCGGCGCAAACCGAGTCCGGCGGCGCGTGGCTTCGCCGCCGCAGGTTTGTGACCTTGCGGCTGCGCTAGGCGCCCGCGCGCGAACAAGGAACCTCGCCGAATGTTGAGGTGACAACAGGTTCCAAAAGGAACAAGTTTAGCGCTCCGCAATTGCCGATATTGGCTCGATGGGTGAAAGCGTTATGGCTGCTCTGTTGGGATATGTTGTTGCTCTCTCGATCTTGTTGGGAGGCGGATACGCGGGTTTGCAATGGTTGGCCGCGCCCGACCATCGCCCGGCGGCAAAGACCGTCGCTCAGAACAAGAATGCGCCGGAGAAATCTGCTGTCACGACGGGAACGGCCGCGGGTCCGAGCGAGGCCGACGCCAAGCGGAACCCGGGAACACCCGCAAAAACCGCTAATGCGGAACGCTCAGACAAACCTGCGGAACCGGCGGACAAACCAGCCCGCGAAACAAAGGAGACCGCAGCCAAAGTCGCCGACGTCAAGCCGGATGCGAAAGACCCAAGGATTGAAAAGGCTGAAACGGTTCCGACGGGCGGCTGTAAGCCGATCGGGCTCACTTCCAACGGCGATTTGGTTTTCTCGATGCAGTGTCAGGACCTGATCGAGCGTCACCGTGCTGAAGCGGCGGCTTCCGCGCCCACGGCACAGACGACCTCTGGCCTCGCGAACGATCAGCCGGCTCAAACAGCGAAGCCCGCCGAAAGCGCTAAAGCTTCGCAAACAGCTTCCGAGACTGAAAACAGCAATCCTGCGCAACCGGTGCGGTCCGACATTGCTAGCCCCGATGCACGCGACGTAGCTGCCAAGCGTCAGCCGAGGCCCAGTCCTCCAAAGCCGCAACGGGCCGAGCTTGCACGCTCCGAGCCAGACGACGCCAACAAACCGCAAGCCAGGCCGTCCGATCATAATCGCGCGGGTAAAGCCCGGAACAACCCAAACAAGACCGCGGAGACGACCAGAACCGCCGACACAAGGCCGAACAATCCCGTCGCGGCTCCTGAATTGACGGAGCGAACGCCGGTAGCCCCGAAGCGTTCGTCCCGCGCGAGGCCCGTCGAGACTGCGCCCAAAACGGCAGAGCAACCTGCGCCGTCGCGAGAGGAACGTCCGACGCCGCCGGCGCGCACGCCAAGGCTGGCGGCGCGAGCCGAAACCGAATGGTACAATGTGTTGGGACTGCGCTGACGGCCTCACTGAGCGAGCGCGGTTGTTTGCTCACGCACTCCCAAATCGTCGCGGCGATGGCTTATCGTGCCGGCGGTCGAGCTTCTCTCGCTATCGCGTCCCCGCGAGACTCAGGCGGCATAGAGTTCGACTGGCGCGTTGAACCCCTTTAATTCGTACGCTGTCGGCTCGCTGCCGGCCAGCTCGGGTTGGGCGCGCTGATAGACATCACGGGTGACGAGAATCTGGTCGGCGCCGGCGGCCGATTGAGCCCGGGAAGCGGTATTGACGACGTTGCCGATCGCGGTGAGGTCGCGGTGCGAGCGGCCGAACTCGCCGAAGCTGAGCTCTCCGGTGTTGATGCCTATGCCAACTCCGAGGTCCCGGCCCGCAATTCCCAACCGCTGAACCAGGCCCTCGCGCTCGATGCGCCACCGCTTTTGAATCTCGCGCGCGGCGCGCACCGCCTTGATGGGGTGATCCGCGCTCTTGATCGGAAAATTGAAGACCGCCATCACGGCATCGCCGATGGTCTTGTTGAGAAGACCGTCATGTTCCCAGATCGCATCCGCACATCGATCGTAGAAGGCGTCGAGCAATGCCGAGATGGAGTCGGCCGGCATCGATTGCGACAGGGTGGTGTAGCCCCGCAAGTCGGCGAACAGCACGGTCGCATCGATGGTGATCTTTCTCGAGCGCATCACCTTGGTGAACATCAACTCGCAGACCGTGCAGGTGTTGGGGTTCATCTTGCTCGGACGAATGCCGAAGGCGCGGAACGGCATCGATAGCACCCCGCGCAACGGCACCGGCACATGCATCTGCTGCCAGCAGCCGATGCAGATCTTTGCCTGGGTTGCGGTCATGGCTTTCTTCCAGAACGCGAGGATGGCTCGTCGGCGACAGGCTTGCAGAGCCGGGCCGCTCATCGCGAGATTTAGGCCCGGGCGCGTTCGATTGTCAAAACAAGCCCTGTTGAACTCCTCTAACTCAGCGGTTCCCACCACGCGAACATTCCCAATACATGTTGGGATAAGCTCGCGTTTGCGGGTGACAGGGACTTCAAAGTCGCCACAATGCAAAGCGCCTCGATTGCTTTTTTGATTTATTTCCGTCGGGAAACCGGTTGTGATTGCATCACGCTCATTGCTCACGTCGATGGCGTTTGCCGCCAGCGTGGCGCTCATCGCGCCAGGCGCGCAGGCGCAATGGTGGTCGCGCGCGCCGGCGGATTTCGAGGATTGCGCCGACAAGGCCGAGAAAGCGTCGAGCAAGGACGAGCGGAAGTCGCAGCTTTCAGAATGCAATTCGAAATTCGCCGGCCGCCGCAAGCCGGGCGGCGGTTACACCTATTTCGATTTCATGCAAAACCGCAGTTTCGATATCGCCGGCCCGAACCCGACCCCCGCAGAACAGAAGAAAATCGACGAGGAGTACACGGTATTTTTGAGCCGAGAGCGGCAAAGCCGGCTCGCGGCGGAATCGATGGCGAGGCAGCAACTGCCGCAGCAAGTCTCACTACGCAATGAAAAGGTGCCGTTACCGGTGGTGGCGCCGAACAAGCAGCAGGCCGCGGCGGGCGAGGTCCGGTTGCGCCCCAAGCCGATCAATTGCGCGCAGCATTCGTTCTCCTGCGATTGGCCCCGGCTTTCGGCAAGCCTGAAGGACCTGAAGAAGCTGTTCAGCCCGTCAACTGCCAAGGAAAAACGAAGCTGACCTGCGCAGCAGGTCCGGCTCGTCAGTCATGCCTCGGCCCGGATCTGCTCCGGCTTCAGCCCCGGCGATCCCTCGCCTGCGGCCTCGGCGTGTTTTATCAGCGCAAGGACGCGGCGGGACAGCGGAACATGCAGCCCGCGCCGTTCGGCGATCGCGATGATGACGCCTTGCAGATAATCGATCTCGGTGCGGCGGCGGCGCTGCAGATCCTCCCACATCGAGGAGCGCGCCTGCGCATCGATCCTCATCGTGCTTCCTAGCAGCGCGGCGAAGACGCGATCGGGCAAGCGCAGCAGATGCGGGGTCCAGCTCGAGGGGACCGGTGTCGACGACACCGGCCTGACGCCTTCCGCTCTGATCGCTTCAAGTCCTTCCGCCAACTGATCGGCAAACAACCTGCGCCACGAGCGCTGTGCGAGCTGCTGGCGCAGCGGCAGATCGGCAAGCGCATTGAGCGCGTTGTTGAGGTTGACCAGCAGCTTTCCCCATTGCACGCCGGCCATGTTCTCGCTCGCGCGCATGGTCAGGCCGGGCACCGTCAGCTTTCCGGCGCTACCCGCGTCATCACGTTCGATCACGATGTCGCCTGACGTAGCCCGATGAAATCGCCCGGCACCGGGCGCGGTCACATTGAACGGGACCATTCCCGCCAGAACGCGCCGGTCCGGCAGCCGTTGGCGCAGCACCGCGACGTTGTCGATCCCGTTCTGCAGGCTGACCACAACCGCGTCCTCGGGTGCATGCCGCGCGATCATGTCGGCGACAGCCGCGGTATCCGCGCTTTTGACGGTCACCAGCACCACGCCGACATCGCCGAGAATGGAAGGATCGTCTGACATCGTGAGCAGGTCGGAGGGGAGCTGTCGCTCGAGCCCGTCGAAGCTCGTAAGGCGCAGGCCGTTGGCTTTGATCTCCTCGATCACGCGCGAGCGGGCCAAAAGCGTCACGCGCCGGCCGCAGGCCGCGAGCATGCCGCCGACAAAGCAGCCGATGCTGCCCGCGCCGGCTATTGCGATGCGCATTTGCGGGACGGTTATGTTCATGGCTGCTGGATTCCGGCGCGGTCACGAGACCCGACGTGATTTCTCCCCGCTCAGGTGATCAGGTGCAACCCGGCGTCCATCCGCACCACTTCGCCGGTCATATTGCTCGACGCCGGCCCGGCCAGGAAGCACACCAAAGCCGCCACGTCGTCCGCGGACGAGGCAACCTTGAGCGGCACCTTCGCCACCACGCTGTCACGCACTTGTTTCGCCGCCTCCTCGCCGCGTCCCTTGGTGAACCAGGGCGTGTCGATGTAACCGGGGCAGACCGTGTTGACCCGGATCAGCGGCGCCAGTGCGCGCGCGAGCGAAAGCGTGATGGTATTCAGCGCTCCCTTGCTTGCGGCATACGCGATCGAGGAGCCGATGCCGCTGATGCCGGCCACCGACGAGACGTTCACAACGGCGGAAGCGCGCCCCGACGCCTTCGCGCCGGCTTCCAGCAGAGTTCGCGCCGCCCGCACCATCTGGAACGGCCCGATGGTGTTGACGCCGAACAGCCGTTGGAAATCCTCCGCCGACAGGCCGTCGAGATTGCCATGCGGCATGTGCTTGGTGATGCCGGCGTTGTTGACGAGCGCGTCGAGACGGCCCCACGGTGCCGCCGCCGCGACGATCCTCTTGCAATCCTCGTCGCGCGACACGTCGCCCTGAACCACCACGATCTCTCCGCCTGCCGAGCGGCAGAGGTCGGCGGTCTGCTCGGCTTCCTTCTTGCTGGAGGAATAGTTGATCACGATGCGCGCACCGCCTTTGGCCAGAATGGCAGCGGTCGCAGCGCCCAGACCGGAGGCCGAGCCCGTTACGATCGCACATGAAACATCCCCAGACATCCGCATCCCTCATGTGTTTTGGCTGATCCGCTGCCCGCGCTGTACCATATCGTCCAGGGAAATGCCTGCAAATCGCCAAAACTCCGTTGCGCGGAATTAATGCGTGGGCAAGCCGCATACCCGCGATGCAGGGCCGTTTGCGGACATCAGCGCTTGTCATGGCTCCGCCTTTTCCTCATCATGCCCCGCAAGAAAAGTCGCCGAATGCCGGGCCTCGACCGCCCGGCCGGGTGCGAAGTAAGAGACGGGGAACGCTGTGGCGGAGAGTGATAATATAGTCGCCGAGACCGCCGAAAAGATATTCGCGGATCTCGCCGACGCTCAAACCATCAACAGCGACAAGGAAGGCAAGTGGAAAGCGCCGCTCTGGCAGGCCTTGTCGGACGCGGGATTGCCGCTGTCGTGGGTGGCTGAGGAGTATGGCGGATCCGGCGCCAGCATGGCCGAAGGCTTCAGCGTTTTGAGCGCGGCCGGGCGTTTCGGCATTGCGGCGCCGCTCGCGGAGACCATGCTTGCCGGCTGGCTGCTGGCACAGGCCAGGATCGCCTCGCCCGAGGGTGCGATGACCGTCGCGCCCGCAAGTCCCAGGGACCGCATCGCGCTCAACCCGGACGGCACCTTATCGGGACGCGCGCGCGGCGTTCCCTTTGCGAAGTCAGCGAAGCATCTGGCCGTGCTGACGCAAGGCCCCGCCGGATCCTCGATCGCGCTGGTGGACGCTGCCGCCTGCCGCATCGAGGCCGGAGTAAATCTCGCTGGCGATAGCAGCGACATCGTCACCCTGAACAACGTGCAGCCGCTCGCATCGCAGCCGGCCCCGAAAGGGTTCGATCAGGCCCGCCTGATGCTGATGGGCGGCGTGATGCGAAGCCTGCAGATCGCCGGCAGCCTGGAATCGATGCTCGACATCAGCGTGCGCTACTCCAACGAGCGCGTCGCGTTCGAGAAGAAGATATCCAAATTCCAGGCGGTCCAGCACAATCTCGCAAGGCTCGCGGGCGAATCCGCGGCGGCGCTGGCGGCAGCGACCTCGGCCGCCGACGCCATCGCCAACGGCAAGTCGTTCAATGACGAACTCTTTCTGGAAGCCGCGTCCGCGAAGATCCGCTGTTCGGAAGCCGCTGAGAAGGGCGCTGCGATCGCCCATCAAGTCCATGGCGCGATCGGCTTTACGATCGAGCACATCCTGCATCGCTACACCTTGCGCGCTCTGGCGTGGCGCGACGATTTCGGATCCGAAAGCTATTGGGCGGTGGAACTGGGCAAACTCGTTGCCGCGCGGGGCGCCGACGAGCTATGGCCGCTGGTGGCCTCGCGATGATTCCGTTACATCGCGTTCTGAACCTGAGAGTTGAACGATGACCGCAGCCCTTCGTTTCGATCCGATCCGCCTGCCGCCCGAATGCGAGAAGCTGCGCAAGGAAGTGCGCGCGTTTCTAGCCGACGAGATCGCCACCGGCACCTTCGATCCGCACAAGCCGAACCGCGAGGACGCCGACGCGCCGGAATTCAGCCGCCGGGTCGGCGAACGCGGCTGGCTGGGCATGACATGGCCGAAGAAATACGGCGGCCATGAACGTTCATTCCTCGAGCGCTACGTGGTGACCGAGGAAATGCGCGTCGCCAACGCGCCGACCCGGCGTTTCTTCGTGGCGGACCGGCAGAGCGGTCCGGTGCTGTTGAAGTACGCCCCCGAGAACATCAAGATGGACATCCTGCCGCGCATCTGCCGCGGCGAGGTCTGTTTCGCGATCGGCATGAGCGAACCCAATTCCGGCTCCGACCTGTTCGCGGCCAAGACCAAGGCGACCAAAACCGAGGGCGGCTGGCTGATCAACGGCACCAAGATATGGACCTCGTCGGCGCACATTGCCGACTACATGATCGCGATTTTCCGCACCTCCCCGCCGACCAGGGAAAACCGCCGCCACGGGCTGACGCAGTTTCTGGTCGACATGAAAACCCCGGGGATCAAGGTCAATCCCATCGGCCAGATCACCGGACAATTCGAATTCAACGAAGTGGTATTCACCGACGCCTTCATGCCCGACGATCACGTGCTGGGCGAAATCGACGGGGCCTGGAAGCAGGCGACCAGCGAACTCGCCTATGAGCGCAGCGGGCCGGAGCGATTTCTGGAAACTTATTACGTGCTGACCGAATTGGTGAGGGCGGTCGGGTCGAAGCCGGACACCCGCAGCGCCGAAGGCATCGGCCGTCTCGTCGCGCAGCTTCACACCATGCGCAGGATGTCGGTGTCGGTCGCGGGCATGTTGCAGGCCGGCAAGGAGCCGGTGGTCGAAGCCTCCATCGTTAAGGACATCGGCACGGTATGGGAGCAGCAACTGCCGCATCGCGTCCGCGAACTGGCGGCGTTCGTCGATGCCGATGCTTCCAATCACGAAACCCTGGAAAACCAACTCTCCTTCGCGATCAAGACCGCGCCCAAGCTCACCATTCAGGGCGGCACCACCGAGGTGCTGCGCGGAATCATCGCGCGCGGGCTCGGTCTGCGCTAGGCGTCCACTCATCTTCATCGCGAGGAAACCATCCATGGGCAAGTTCACAGACATCGGCATCGAAAAAGTCGGGCATGTCGGCACAATCGAAATCCAGCGGCCGCCGCTCAACTTCTTCGACATATCGCTCATCAACCAGATCGCCGACGCCCTCGAGGAGTTCGACAAGGACATCGAAATCCGTTCCTCGGTGCTGGCCGCGCAAGGCAAGGCGTTCTGCGCCGGCGCCAATTTCAACGACCCGGCAAGGCAGGAGCAGGAGGCCCGCGAGGCCAAGGGCGATCCGGCGGACAGCCTCGGCCAGATCAATCATCTCTATGTTCAGGCGGTGCGGATCTTCCGCAACAAGAAGCCGATCGTGGCGGCGGTTCATGGCGCGGCGATCGGCGGCGGGTTGGGGCTTGCGGTGTCGGCTGATTTTCGGGTCACCTGTCCGGAAGCGCGATTTTCCGCCAATTTCACCAAGCTCGGATTTCATCCGGGTTTCGGGCTCACCGCGACGCTTCCCGAACTCGTCGGCAAGAACAACGCGGAGCTGATTTTCTACACCAGCCGCCGCGTGACCGGTGAGGAAGCAACGCGCATGGGGCTTGCCAATGTCTGCGTGCCGCAGGACCAGGTGCGCGCCGAGGCGATGAAGCTGGCGCAGGAGATAGCGGAATGCTCGCCACTTGGCCTGCTCTCCACCCGCGCCACCATGCGCGGTGGCCTCGCCGACCGCGTGCTGGCGGCCACCAACCACGAACTGGCGGAGCAAAATCGGCTGCGGGGGACCGAGGATTTCAAGGAAGGCGTCAAGGCCACCGCGGAACGGAGAGTGGCGAATTTCCGCGGCCGGTGAGTGTTGCCGGCAGCGATGCTGCTAGTCCCAGTTCAACGCCAGCCAATTCCTCTTGGCCGAACTTGACGAGAACAAGTCTCACGCCGTCAGGCGGAAAGTCACCCCGCCGAGCTCAAACGAGTCGCCCGATACCCCAAGGCCTTTGGCCTTGGCGGCATCGCGAACCGCTCCGACATCCCTGACCCGAAACGTCAATGCGCTCATCAGGTCGCTCGCGCCGTTGACGAAGCGGAAACTGCTGTTGGGCAGTTTGAGTTCGGGGTCGCCAGCTTGATTCTTGCTGACGGGAACGCCCAGTATCTTGCCCCAGTGCTCGGCCAACGCCTGCGGTTCGGGGCTCTCCATCTCGACGCCTACCAACGCTTGCGTCACATCCTTGCGGATCGATTTCTGCCAGTCAGGCCCGGCCGGCGGATAAGCGCCTAGAATATCGTCGCTTCCCGCCGTGTGATTGAATTCGATGAACGCCGCGCGGCAATCGCGCGGATGAAGTTGCACGCCATGATAGGGAGCATGGTCGATGACGTTGGCGATACGCACGCCCACCTCCCCGGCATGCCGGCCGCGCTCGTCGGGATCATCGCAGCAAAAAATCGCCATATAGCCGCCGCGTCCACTGGTCTTGTCGAGAAAGCGCCCGGCGGCGGTGCCAGGTTCAAGCGGCGCAACCACTTCCAGCAAGATGGTGTCGACCGGCAGCAATGCGTTCTCCAAACCATATTTGGCGACGTTGCCATCGCGGTAACAGACGTTCAGCCCCATGATGGCGGAGATGTCGCTGATGACCGGCTCCAGTGTGGGCGCCACCAGGCAAATTTGCCGCAACCGCACATAGCTCGGCATTTCGATTCCCCGTCTTCAATGACCTGCGAACACCGGCTTGCGTTTTTCGACGAAAGCCTTGGCGGCTTCCTTGTGATCGGCGGTCTCGCCCGACCGCGAATGATGCATCGCCTCGGCATCGAAACAGGCTTCCAGCGATAGACGCTCCGCGTTGTTGATGTTGCGCTTGATGTAGCCCAGCGTCACCGACGGACCTTGCGCCAGGGACATCGCCAGATCGCGCGCGGCGGATTCAACCTCGGCATCGGGCACCACGCGCGTGACCATCCCGAGCGCGAGGGCTTCCTGCGCCGTCAGTATCGGAGACATCAGGTACAACTCGCGCGCTTTGGCGCTGCCAAGCAGATGGGTCAGGAAGTAGGTGCCGCCGTAATCACCTGATAGCCCGACCTTTGCAAACGCGGTGGTGATCTTGGCCGATGCGGAGGCGACGCGGAGGTCGCAGGCGAGTGCGATCGAAAGCCCGGCGCCCGCCGCGGCGCCATCCAGCTGCGCCACCACGGGCTTGGGCATCTCGTGCAGGATCCGAGACACTTCCATCCCGCGGCGGAGGTTGGCGAGCTTGGCTTCGAACGGTAACGAAACCCGGCCTTCTGCCATCGATTTCACATCGCCGCCGACGCAAAACGTGCCGCCGGCCCCTTTCAACAGGACGGCGCGGACGTCGTGATCTTCAGCGGCGCGACGCGCCGCCTCGACCAGCCCCAGCGTCATGTCCGCATTGAGCGCATTGCGCCGGTCTGGACGGTTCATCGTTATCGTGAGCAGCCCATTCTCGAGTCTTTGCAGGACGATGTCATTGCTCATGGGCTATTCCCCTTCGGTTGCTCGTTACTGGTTCGGTCCCGCTACGGTCTTTCCCGAGCGCAGCGAAGCAACCGTAACCCGCGCAAATCGGATTGCTTCGTCGCCGCGCGCCCCGCAATGACGGGTGGTATTTTCTTACTTTTTCACCAGCGGACAGCGTGAGGCCTCCAGCGGCTGGAACGCGTCGTTGCCTGGCACGGTCCCCAACATCTTGTAGTAATCCCAACGCCCTTTCGACTCAGACGGCTTCTTCACCTCGAACAGAAACATCTCATGCACCATCCGGCCGTCTTCGCGGATCTTGCCGTTCTTGGCGAAGAAGTCGTTGATCGGCGTGTCTTTCATCGTCTTCATGACCGCCGCGGCGTCGGTGGTTCCTGCGGCCTTCACCGCCTTCAAATAATGCGCGACTGACGAATAGACGCCAGCCTGAGCGGCGGTGGGCGGGCGCTTGACCCGCTCCATGAAACGTTTCGAAAAGGCGCGGGTATCCTCGTTGAGGTCCCAGTAGAAAGCTTCCGCAAGCAACAGACCCTGCGCGGTCTCCAATCCGATGCTGTCGATGTCGGTCACGAAGGCGAGTAAGGGCGACAGCTTCTGCCCACCGCTGCGGGTCAACCCGAACTCAGCCGCCTGCTTGATGGCGTTGATGGTGTCGCCGCCGGCATTGGCGAGCCCCACCACCTTGGCTTTCGAATTTTGCGCCTGCAACAAGAACGAGGAGAAGTCGGAGGTGTTGAGCGGATGCTTGACCGCCCCGAGAACCTTGCCGCCTGCCTTCACCACCACGTTGGTCGTATCTTTTTCAAGGTCCTGACCGAACGCATAATCAGCGGTCAGGAAGAACCAGCTATCGAACCCCGCCTTCACCGTGGCCAATCCGGTGACGTTCGCTTGCGCGAACGTGTCGTAGGCATAATGCACCGTATAAGGACCGCAGGCCTCGTTGCTGAGGCGAATCGAGGCTGGCCCGCTATACATCACGATCTTGTTGCGCGCCTTCGCGATCTCCCCCGCCGCGAGCGCAGTGGCGGAGGCCGCGACGTCGAAGATCATCTCGACGCCCTGGTTGTCGAGCATGTCGCGCGCGATGTTGCCGGCAAGATCGGCTTTGTTCAGGTGGTCCGCTGCGATGATCTCGATCTTGCGGCCGAGCACCTCGCCGCCGAAATCCTCGGCAGCCATCTTGGCCGCCGTTTCGCTCCCCGCCCCGGTGATGTCGGCGTAAAGGCCTGACATGTCGAGGATGCCGCCGAGTTTCAGTGGAGGCTTGCCTTGCGCCAATGCCGCGCCGGTAATCAACGCCATACCCAACGCGAACACGCCGGAAACAACTCGTCGCATCAAAGCCTCCCTTCCGCTTGCCGCATTCAGTTGCGGGCTCATTCGGTTAGCGCGATCATGCCGCATGCGCTTGCCAGCGGCAAGCCGCGCGCCGAGGCAGGCCGGGACTGATCCCGCTGCCTCCCCTCGATATTGATGCGTGAACCGCCTCGGACTAGTTCAGGTGGCGCGCAGGAACAATGAAGTCGGGAAGAAAAAAGCCGCCTGCAGCGGGCTCGATTGTCAGGCGTTCTTTTTCAGTTCTTCAACTTCCTCGGGGTGCCGTTCCAAGACCCTGAGGAAATTGCTGATGCCTTTGCTTACGAGGGTGTTGCCCGCCTCATACTTCTGAAAGGCATTAGGTCCACCGCCAATTACAGTGCCAGCCTGACGCTGCGTGAGACCCATCTTAAGTCGAATCCGCCTCACCTCTTCGGGCGCAAGCAGGTTTTCGACCTTGATCTTTAAAGCCTTCAAGGCCGAGTCGGAGACCTTCATATCTTCGCCCGTATGCACGCTCTCGTCTGATTCCTGGCAGTACCAGCCCGGCATATCGAATGTCGATGATTGGCCCTTGTAGGTGATGGTCATGGGACGAACATCCCGGAGCATTGGTTTTCCAGTCTCCGGGCTCACAGGGACGCTGGGCAATTTACCTCTCCTTGAATGACAGGAGCTTGAACTCGGTCACGATGTCTGAGGTGAATTTCACGTACAGTTCCAGTTCACCACTGGGCACCCGATACACGTCTTGCCAAAGACCGGGCACCTTTTCGGATGCCATCGTCTTATGGAAATGACGCGCTTGTATGCTTTGGATCACTTCCACTATTTCGCTTGATCCATAACCCGCAGCGGCCGCATCTCGTATTGCAGAACCGGTAATGTTCAGGGTCTTGCCGTCCGAACAGGCTGCCTGAATTGCCGATAGATCGTGCGTTGGCTGGTGCTTCCCGCCCGACACTAAATACACCATAATGGTGTAAAGTCAATATCATTCCGGGTAGCTAAGTAGCGCATGCTTCGCATGGCTATCATAGGTTGTGGAGTTTTGATCCCCGCGCAAGAACCGTTAGGCCGCCGATCTCGCGGGTGATTACCCCCTAGCCCGCATGAGCGCAGCGGTATGCGGGTTGATCAGATCGCAGACTCGGCCGTGGCTTTTAACGGTGCGATCTTTACCGTGCCCCACCCCTCCCGATCCCTTTGCATCGGGGAGGGTAGAGGCTGAGCTATCCTCGTCCGAAGATGAGACGGGGCTCATCAGGCGCGGCATGCACGGGGCACTTACGCCAAAAGTCCCTTCCCCGGCACGTGATTGAGCTCCAGCCTGATGCCGTCGGGGTCCTCGAACAGCACCGAGTAATACCCCGGCGCCCAGTCGTCCTCGCGCGGCGCGCGCACGATCGTGGCGCCGAGCGAGCACAGAAACACGTGCAGTTCATCGATGTCGGCGCGCTCGCGGGCGCGCAAACATAGATGATGCAAACCAACGCGATTTTGCTCGAACGCCGCACCGGCATGTACGGCGGAAGGCGCGTTGATACCGATGGCGGTGCGTCCACCTACGCAGTAAAACGTCGCTTCGGTGTCGATGACGGGTTTCATGCCGAGAAACGGCAGCAGCTTGCGGTAGAATTCGCGCGAGCGTTCGAAATTCGAAGCGGTGAGAAAAATGTGCGCAATGCCGTTCACTTCCATAAGCCGTCCCCTCTGGTTTTCCCGGCATTCGTCCGCTAACAGCGGCCGGCATGCAGGAACCGCGCTGACATTGAACCTCTCATGAAAGCGATGTCCAGAACGGCAGTGCCGCGCCGCCAAGTTGCAGGACTGGCTCTGGCGTGCAGCCTGCTTGGCATTGCACTCGAACGACCGGCCATCGCCGCAGGCTGCGCCTTCGAATTGCAGGGTGAGGGACGCGTCGCCGCCGTTATCGACGCCAGGACCTTTCGTCTTGAGGACGGTCGCGAAGTTCGGCTGGCCGGCATCGAGCCGGTCGTATCGGAAAAAGCAGCAGACAGCTCGGGGTTATCGGCCATCGTAGCCGGGCATGAGGTGACGTTGCGAGGCGAAGACGACGCGCCCGACCGTTACGGCCGCCAGCCCGCTTTCGTGTTTCTCAGTGCCTCCGACGCCTTGGTACAGGCGATATTGCTGTCTCGCGGTCAGGCGCTGGTCTCGGCTACTGTCGCTGATAAAGAGTGTGCCTCGGTACTGGCGTCGGCGGAGGATGCCGCCCGCAACGCCAAACAAGGAGCGTGGGCCGATGCAGCGGTCATAAAAAACGCGGAAAGTCCCGGCGATATTTTGGCTGGCGCCGGGCGATTTCTGGTAATCGAGGGTAGGGTCCGATCGGTGCGCCAGGCCGGGGCAACAACCTATTTGAATTTTGGGCGAAACTGGACCCAGGGCTTTGCTGCGACGGTTTCGAGACGCATGCTACCGGTGTTCGAGGGCGCCGGTATCGTGCTTAAGTCTCTTGAGAACCGGCGAATTCGCGTACGGGGCTGGGTTGAGGCGCGTAACGGTCCACGAATTGAATTGCTCCGGGCAGGGCAGATCGAACTGATCGGCGGGAACTAGCTCGCGGGGATATGAGCTGAAGTGGCAAAGCTTTTCGGATCGCGCGGACGACAAAACAGGCGAGGGCTAAAGGCTGCGCCCGTTCTCGTGTGCGTGGCGCTCGCGCTCGCCTCCTGCAGCGACATGGGCCGACTTCAGACAGCATCTCCCGGCTCCAGCCCGATCAAGCCAAATCGAACCGTGGCTCAGACTCAAGCCGCCGAGCGCGAGCACGAGCGCATTCTTGGCTCCTACGGCGGCGCGTATGGCGATCAGAGGCTCGAAGCGCTGATCACAAAGACCGTAGAGCGACTGGTTGCCGCTTCCGATCGTCCCGATCAGGCCTACAAGGTGACGATCCTCAATTCGGGTGCGGTGAACGCCTTCGCGCTGCCGACCGGGCAGCTTTACGTGACGCGCGGACTGGTGGCGCTCGCCAGCGATACCTCCGAATTGTCCTCGGTGCTGTCGCACGAAATGGCGCATGTGCTGGCCAAGCATGCGTCGATCCGTGAGGACCAGGCCCGACAGGCCGCGGTCGTCACCCGCGTCGTCACCGACATGAGCAACGATCCGGACCTTACGGCCCTGGCGCTGGCGAAAACAAAGCTGACCATGGCGAGCTTCTCGCGGACCCAGGAATTCGAGGCTGACGGGATCGGCGTCGGGATTTCGGCGCGCGCCCGGTTCGATCCTTTTGGCGCGGCCCGCTTTCTCACCGCGATGGAGCGCAACGCCGAACTGAAGGCCGGCAAGACCTCGATCGATCCCCGCGCTCAGGATTTTCTGTCATCGCACCCGGCAACACCGGAGCGGATCCAGAATGCACAGAATAGCGCTCGGCAGCATGCTTCCCCGCAAACCGGCGAGCGCGACCGTGAAACCTACCTCAGCGCAATCGATAACATCGTATTCGGCGAGGACCCCAGTGAGGGTTTCGTTCGCGGCCGCCGCTTCCTTCATCCCAAGCTCGGCTTCACCTTCGCCAGCCCGGAGGGCTTCACGCTGGACAATACCGCACAAGCGGTGATCGGGGTGCGTGAAGGCGGGACGCAAGCGATGCGTTTCGACGTGGTTCGGGTGCCGGCCGAACAGTCGCTTGGCGAATACCTTCATTCCGGCTGGATGGAGAACGTCGACAAGTCATCGGTCGAAGACCTGACCATCAACGGCTTCCCCGCAGCATCCGCCAGCGCGCGCGGCGAGCAGTGGCACTTCAAGGTCTATGCGCTGCGATTCGGCACCGACGTCTATCGCTTCATTTTCGCCGCGCGGCAGAAGACCACGGAGAGCGACCGCAACGCTCGGGAGACGGTTTATTCCTTCCGAAGGCTCACTCTCGAGGAAATCCAGGCTGCTCGGCCGCTGCGGATAAAAGTCATTACCGTGCAGCCGGGCGACACCGTGGAATCGCTGTCGCACCGAATGTCAGGGGTCGACCACCCCGCCGAACGATTCCGCATCCTGAACGGCCTCGATCCGCGCGCCCAGGTGAAGGTGCGCGATCTCGTGAAGATCGTGGTGGACTAGGCATCTTCAGTTCGACCTGAGCTTCGTCCCGGCGTAGCAGCGCCGGCACCCGGGGAAGGCCGCACTTCGTAACCAGCCCGCCTGCGGTGACTCCGACCAGCAAAAAGCCCGGCGTTGCGGCCGGGCTTTTGTTTGTCTTGCGCGCTCGCCGACCTGATCAGGCGGCTTCGTCAGCCACTGCGGAGTCGCCATCGCCGTCGGAGTCACCGTCGCCTTCGGCGTCTGCGCCGGCTTCAGCTTCGGTCTTGGCCCCGCGCCGCGGACTTTTGGCGAGTTGGCCTTCGATTTCCTTGACCGCCTCGGTCTCGGTAACGTGCTGCACCACCGCGATTTCGCGCGACAGCCGATCGAGCGCGGCTTCGTAGAGCTGCCGCTCGCTGTAGGACTGCTCCGGCTGCGACTCCGACCGATAGAGGTCGCGAACCACTTCCGCGATCGCCACGATGTCTCCGGAATTGATCTTGGCTTCGTATTCCTGAGCCCGGCGGGACCACATGGTCCGCTTGACGCGGGCGCGGCCCTTCAGGGTTTCGAGCGCCTTCTTCACCAGCACCGGTTCGGACAGCTTACGCATGCCGACATTGGCGATCTTGGCGGTCGGCACCCGCAAGGTCATCTTGTCTTTCATGAAATTGATCACGAACAGCTCAAGCTTGGCCCCGGCGATTTCCTGCTCTTCGATGGCCAGGATCTGGCCAACGCCGTGGGCGGGATAGACGACGAATTCGTTGGTCTTGAAACCCTGGCGTTGAGTAAGAACCTTTTTGGGCTCCTCGACGCGCGGGGCGACAGCAGCAGGCTTGTGTGCGACGGGCTTCGCGGCGGCCTTGCTCGGAACGACCTTGCTCGGAGCAGCCTTGTGCGAGCCAGCCTTGCTCATGGGAGCCCTGGCGGAACTTTTCGCGGTAGAAGTCGGTTTCGAAACGGCGTGCTTCGAAGCGGTCTTGGAACCCGACGCTTTCGCGCCGGTTTTTGCAGTCTTGTTTGGCATTGCGCTTCTTTTGTTTTTTGAGGACTTGGCAGCCGAAGTCTTGGCTGCGGTTCGGGTTTCCCTTACAGGCGCCCGTGCACGGCTTTTGCTGGCACTGCGACTCGGCGCAGTGGCTTTCTTGGAAACCTTAGAAGCACTCTTTTTACGCGTTTTCTGTGACACAGCCTGCGCGCGGAACTGCCACGCCCCTGTTTGTTTTTCGCGGGAGAACCCATTGGGGCCATAAAGGGGGCTGACGGGTTCGGCGTATAGTGTGCCCAATATAGCACATGTCCCGCAAAAATCCAATGATTTGCGCCCAGAGTCGGGCGCTTTCAGGGGGATTTGGTGATCTGACCGGATTTAGGGTTAAGTAGAAGCAAGCGAGTTCTTAATCTCCGGCCCCGGGATTGGGCGAAAAGAATTTGTCGAACTTGCCCTCCATCCCTTCAAACTCTTTTGCGTCAGCCGGCTGTTCCTTTTTCTGGGTGATGTTCGGCCAGCTCTTGGCGTACTCGGTGTTGACCTCCAGCCACTTCTCCAGGCCGGGCTCGGTGTCAGGCTTGATCGCGTCGGCCGGGCATTCAGGCTCGCACACGCCGCAGTCGATGCACTCGTCCGGGTGGATGACCAGCATGTTCTCGCCTTCATAGAAGCAGTCCACCGGGCAGACTTCGACGCAGTCGGTGTATTTGCATTTGATGCAGGCTTCCGTGACGACGTAAGTCATCCAAGGCTCCGAAAAACGGTCAATTTCGAGTGGGTTGCGTAGCCCAGGAACTTGGCAGCCGCAAGTGAAGCCGGGCTCGTCTGGAGCCATTCAAGGCAGCCTCGCGACTTTGATGCAGATAGTTAGTCCTGGCCGTTGTGCAAATCGTCGTAAAGAACCTGCGCCGCCGAAGCATCGCCGCGGCGCTCCGCAAATCCCAGCACCTTCAGGACGCGCACGCTCCGATCGAGCGCGACGGTGACCACGTCGCCGGGCTTGACCGCATGACCCGGTGCTTTCTCCCGCACGCCGTTGATGCGGACGTGGCCGGCCTGAACCAGGGCAGCGGCACTGGCGCGCGCCTTGACCACCCGCGCGTGCCAAAGCCATTTATCCAGACGCTGGCGTTCCAAAGCTTACCGTTCTCGACATAATCAGCCGCCTGCCGGATGCGTTTTCTGGAAGCGGCCCTTCTTAATCCTTGCGGGCGGCAGCGAGCTGCTCTTTCAGCGCGGCCAGCTTGGCAAACGGCGAATTGGGGTCGGCCGGCCGATCACGCTCGCGCGGAGTGGCGCTGGTGGCATACTGCCGGTGCGACGGCCCTCCATCGGGCCGCTTCTCGCGTCCGCCCTTGTCGCGCCCGCCTTTATCGCGCCCGCCCTTGTCACGTGGACCCTTGTCACGTCCGCCACCGAATTTGGGCTTGTCTTTGTCCCTCTGGAAGCGCTCGCGCGGCTGGTTCGTCCTGTCCTCGCGCGCCTCCCGCGCCGGCGTGCCCTCGGCTGGCGCGGCGGCCACGCCTTCGACCGGCGCATCGGAACGCGGTTTTCGGAACTGGTTGTGGCGATCACGCCGGCGTCCGCCGGGCCGCTCGGATTTCGCCGCTTCGCCCGCTTCCCCTGCCGCGGCGGTTACGCCCTCCTGCGGAGCTTGCTGCCGATGGCGGTTGCGATCATGGCGGGGGCGGCGATCCTCTGAGCGGCCAGCCGGCCGCCACACCTCGATCAACTCGGGCGGCGCCACCGGATCGGCTGCGACGGTCTCAGTTTGCGCCGGCTCGCCCGGCGCATCGACGGCGGCCGGGGCGTTGGATTCGGCGGCATCGAGCATTGCTTCAGCCACCACTTGCGGCTGCGACTGTTCAGCCGCGAGTTGCGGCGGGGGCGCTTGTTCGCTCGCGGGTTCGGCGGAAGCTGCCGGGTCCGCGGCGGCTTCGATCGGCTCATTGCCTGCCGCATGAGGCACGAAGCTGACGCCGGGCAGCAGCGTCGCGGACGATGCGGCCGGCTCCTGGCCGAGGTGCTGTTCGGCCGCTTGCGGGGCATCGGCGGCGGTGATCTCGGCGGCGACGGGCTGCGCTTCTGTCTCTGCTGGAGCGAGGTCGCCGCCAGCAGCCGCGGCTTCGATGGCGGCGGCTTCCGACAGCGTTTCCGATGCGACTTCGGCCGACGCGGCGGGCTCGGACACGGTCTCGGCCACCACCGGCTTGGGCGGCGGCGCGGGGCGACGGTCCATGCGATAGCCGAGCGCGCGCAGGATCGAGGCGAAATCCTCGCCGGCCGAACCGGTCAGCGACGTCATCGCCTGGGTCACGACGAATCCGCGGCCATCGAACGCGCCCGCGGGTTTGTCGCCGCTGGAGTTCTCCCGCCAGGCCAGCGCCGGACGAATGAGATCGGCGAGCCGCTCCAGGATGTCGACGCGCACCGCGCGTTCGCCGCACTGCCGATAGCCGAGCACGCGATAGGCGTCGCGGTCGAGCTGCTTGTCCACCGGGAACGAGGTGCGCCCGGAGCCGGCGAGGTGCTGTGCGCCCGACAGCGCCGACATATCGACATTGTCCTGCTTGAGCGCCCATAGCAGCGAGGCCAGCGCGCGCGCCGC
Organism: Bradyrhizobium sp.; assembly: GCA_045811665.1. Classification (GTDB taxonomy): domain Bacteria; phylum Pseudomonadota; class Alphaproteobacteria; order Rhizobiales; family Xanthobacteraceae; genus Bradyrhizobium. The sequence goes on along the minus strand of JBJMTO010000062.1, from coordinate 7,491 downwards.
CGGCTTGAGCAGCGCCGGAAGATAGATGTGGTAGGCGCCAAAGCGAACGCCGTATTTGCGCAGGCTCGCCCGCGACGGCTGATCGAGATCCTTCATCTCGGCGGCGATCTTCGATCGCTCCAGCACTCCGAGCGCCTCGATCAACTGAAAGGCGATGCCGCGCGCGATGCCGGTGATGTCCTCGGCCTTGTTGAGTTCGAACAGCGGCGCCAGCAGCTTCTCTATGTGCGTCTTCAGCCACAGATCGAGCCGCGTCTGCACCGCTTCGCGCGCTGCCCCGTTCAGCCGCTCGTCGGCGATGATGCGGATGCGCGGGTGCAGCGCGTCCTCGGCGGCGGTGAGCTTGGCGACCGCATCGCCGGTCCAGCGGATGGTTCCGTCGGATGCCAGCACGAACTGATCGTCCGGCGCCGCGGCGAGCTTCTCGGCGCGCGCGTCGATTTCACCGGCCAACGCCTTTTGCGCCGTCGCCTGCAACGCTTTCGCATCCGTGCCGGCTTCCGCCGCGTCCGGCGCAAAGGTGAATCCGTCGAGGCGGCCGATCACGTGGCCCTCGACGATGACTTCGCCGGTCTTGCCGATTTCCGTATTCAACATCGTGTTTTCCCGCAGGCGGCGCATCAATACACTGGTACGACGGTCAACGAAACGCTCCGTGAGCCGTTCATGCAGCGCATCCGACAATTTATTTTCGACCTCGCGCGTGATGCCCTGCCAGTGCTCGGCATCGGCCAGCCAGTCCGGCCGATTGGCGACGAACGTCCAGGTGCGGATCTGCGCGATGCGGCCCGACAGCGTGTCGATGTCGCCGTCGGTGCGATCGGCCTGCTCGACCTGCGCGGCGAACCACGCGTCCGGGATCAGGCCCTTCTTCATCAGGAAGGTGAACAGCGTCGTCACCAGCTCGGCATGCGCGGCGGGCGCGATTTTGCGGTAGTCCGGGATCTGGCAGGCGTCCCACAAACGTTCCACCGCGACCGCGCCATGCGCCATCTCGCGCACGTCGGCATCGCGCGAGGCATGCTCGAGCACGCGCAGGTCTTCGGCGATCGGCGCGCGGGTCAGCGCATCGTGCGCGGGCGACTGCGCCAGCGCCACCTGCAGCGCGCCGAGCGAGGAAAAATCCAGCTTCGAATTGCGCCATTGCAACACCTTGACGCTCTCGAAGCTGTGGTTCTGCAGCGCGTTCACCAGTTCCGGCTCGAACGGCGCGCAGCGGCCGGTGGTGCCGAAAGTGCCGTCGCGGGTGGCGCGGCCGGCGCGGCCCGCGATCTGCGCGAATTCGGCCGGGTTGAGCCTGCGGAACTGATAGCCGTCATATTTGCGGTCGGAGGCGAACGCGACGTGATCGACGTCGAGATTGAGCCCCATCCCGACCGCGTCGGTGGCGACGAGATAATCGACCTCGCCGTTCTGGAACATCTCGACCTGGGCGTTGCGGGTGCGCGGCGACAGCGAACCCAGCACCACGGCGGCGCCGCCGTGCTGGCGCCGGATCAGTTCGGCGATCGCATAGACCTCGTCGGCGGAGAACGCCACGATCGCGGTGCGGCGCGGCTGCCGGGTGATCTTGCGGTCGCCGGCGAATTCAAGCTGCGATAGCCGCGGCCGCGTGACGATCGAGGCGCCCGGCAGCAATCGCTCGATGATCGGGCGCATGGTGGCAGCCCCGAGCAGCAAGGTCTCGTCGCGGCCGCGCCGGTTGAGGATGCGGTCGGTGAAGACGTGCCCGCGCTCGAGATCGGCCGCGATCTGGATTTCATCGACCGCCAGGAACGACACATCGAGATCCCTGGGCATCGCCTCGACGGTGGAGACCCAGAACCGCGCCTTGGGCGGCTTGATCTTCTCTTCGCCCGTCACCAGCGCGACCGCATCCTCGCCCGCGCGCGCGGCGATCTTGTTGTAGACCTCGCGCGCCAAAAGCCGCAGCGGCAAGCCGATCACGCCGGAGGAATGCGCCAGCATCCGCTCGATCGCCAGATGCGTCTTGCCGGTGTTGGTCGGGCCGAGCACGGCGGTGACGCCGGCTCCCGGAGCCCGCCCCTGGGCTAGGATGGACGGTGAAGTCGAAAATGCCATGATCTCGAGGTAGTTTCTGCGTCGCTGGCGTTGGGCGCGTTGGCCGAAGGTGTGTAGCGGCTTTGGGATTAAAAGTACGCGCGGGGTTGCAGGTGTTTCACAATGCGACGGTTAGTGGTCGCGGCTTAAGCTCTGGAACGAGTCCGGAACGAATCGCGCCCGAATCGCTGACTCCTATGCTCTCCGGGTTCGTTCACCGCAACATCTCGGGTTAGCAGCGGATCGCCGGCACTACATCAAGTTCCGGAGCGATCGAATGGCCGCGGTTTTCCTGCGAAAACCTTAATCGTTTCTCACCCCGCGAGTCGAATCAGAATCGCCAAAGAGTCAAGCTGGTTCACAAGCGGCAGGTGTGATGGACGCATGGCTTCTGCAACGCTCAATTCGTCTTCGCCACCCGCGGCGGGGTTGGCGTGGTGACGAACTGCGTCGCTTCCAGCATCGCGAGGCCGAGCGGGGTCGGGATCTTGACCCAGAACGGCACCAGGATGCGGGTTCCCGCGATCGGCGCGAAGGCGATCTCGATGTTGCGCTGGGTGGCGAGATATTTGATCACCGGGCGATCCGGGATGTAGCCGGCGAGCGGGGTGAAATACAGCGCGCAGACCACGACCGGGCCGCGATACCCCTTTTCGGCCCGCACCGTTTCCATCCGCTTGAAGTCGAGCTTGAGATCGTAGCGCATGCGGCCGTCGAACACCGCAGCCCCGGTGCGGCAGGCATCGGGACCGACGGGATCGCCGGCGCCGGGAACACGCACCATCGATCCCGTCATCGGATCGTAGACCCCGCGCCGCTGCGCCTCGGTGACGGGAATCCGGTCCGGATCGACCGGCGGCTCCGGCTCGATGGCGAATTCCTTCACGTTGCCGTTGGCCAGCGCGATGTGGATATTCTCGGTCTTCTTCGAGGTGGTGGTGGACGCGGAATATTGCGTCGAGACCAGCGCGCCGTTGACGACGCGGCCCTGCGCGGCGCCGGTGCCGGAGCCGCCGGCGAAGGTCTTGAGCAGCCCCGCGGTGCCCCCGGTGGCGGCGGCGGAAAACTGATCGTCGGCGATATCGACGTTCCAGGCGCCGCGGCCCACCGCAATGCCCGCCAGCGTCGCCTCATATTGCGCTTCCAGCCGCCCCTGCGCGAAGCTCGCCTGCGGCAGCGCCAGCAATAACGCCAGCGCGAACAACGCCGACAGCAGCCGCGCCGACGCCAGCTTTGGCGCCGGAGCGTGCCCGGGCGAGATCGTGCCGTAGCTGGTCAACTTCCGAGTATCCTGCGTTGCGCGCGTATGGAGTGTCATTTAAGCCAAAAAACCCGGCAAACAACGCGTTAAACTTTGGCCGGCCGCATCCTGCGGGGATAACCGCGCTAGGCTCGCGCGAACTGGTATCGGCCGACATTTCAGCGGCGAATGCGCCCTTTATATGATGCCGGAAAACCGTCGCAGGCCGCAAAAACCAGCAGGTCCAAACGTTTCCGCCGGCCGCAAGGCCGGGCGGATCGCCCAAAACCTTGACGCCCCGCGCCTTCCCCCCTATACGTCCGCCGCTCCCTGGATGCACACGATTTTGACCCCCGGTTTCGCCCCGTTGAGCGGGCCGAACGATCAGGGGATGGCAGAGGATTTGTTGAGATGTCGCGGCGCTGCGAACTGACGGCCAAGGGCCCCCAGGTCGGCCACAAGGTCAGCCACTCCAATATCAAGACCAAGCGCCGGTTCCTGCCGAACCTGTGCAGCGTCACCTTCATTTCAGACGCGCTCGGCCGCAACGTGCGCCTGCGCGTGTCCACCAACGCGCTCCGAAGCGTCGACCATCGCGGCGGCTTCGATGCGTTCATGCTGAAAGCCAAGGCCACCGAACTCTCGCCGCGCGCGCTCGAACTCAAGCGCCAGATCGAGAAGAAGACGGCGGCGGCCGCCCCTGAGAAGCAGGCAAGTTGAGGCCAGCGTAACCGCCAGCGGTTGAGAGTTTTGCGGCCGGGTCGAAAGACCCGGCTGTTTTGTTGTGCGCCCGTCAAAAATCAGCCGGACCGGCGCGTGTATGATCGTCTGCGTCTAGAGCTAACCGATCGAGCGCGTCCGTAACACCTCCATTGGAGGCTGCGATGAAGAACATTGTCATCTGCTGTGACGGCACCGGCAACGAGATCAGCGAGAACATCTCGAACGTCCTCAAGCTGTACCGGGTGCTGCGCAAGACCGGCAGGACCGAGCCGCATCAGCTCGTGTTCTACGATCCCGGCGTCGGCACGCTGGCGCGGCCGGACCCATGGCGGAAGCTGTGGCAGGACACGATCACGGTGTTCGGCCTGCTCACCGGATACGGTCTCGACGACAATGTGCTCGCGACCTACGAATTCCTGGTTCAGAACTACCGCGACGGCGACGACATCTATCTGTTCGGATTCAGCCGCGGCGCCTACACCGTGCGGGTGCTGGCGGGCCTCGTTCACAAGATCGGACTGATCTCTCCGCAACAGAGCAATCTGGCCGGAGCAGGGCTTGCCGCCTACAAGCAATTCAGTTCAGGCGCCCGCCCGCAGGAGCTGGGCCTCGATCCCGAACAGTATCTCGACGGCAGCGAAGAATCCGGGCAAGTCGCGCTCGCCACCCGCGACGATCAAGCCGCGCAATTCGCGCGCATCCTTTCGACGAAATGGCCGACCATCAAATTCGTCGGCGTGTGGGACACGGTCGCGAGCGTGTTCGTGCCTCGCCCCGACCGGCTTTATCTTCCCAGCCTGCAGACGCTGGCGTTCACGCGCCACAATCCGAGCGTGAAGACGTTTCGGCAGGCGATCGCGATCGACGAGCGCAGGCGCATGTTCCGGCTTCACCCATGGAGCGAACCGCAGACGTTCATGCGAAATCGTTTCAGCACCACCCACAACGAAGAACCGCAGGACATTTCGCAGGTATGGTTCGCCGGCGTGCATGCCGACATCGGCGGCGGCTATCCCGAGAAGGAAAGCGGCATCTCGAAATTCCCGCTGCTGTGGATGATGGACGAGGCCGAGAAATCCGGCCTCGCGATGGATCGACGAACCATCAATCAGCTCGCCTGGGGCATCCAGCGCAAGGGAAGTCCGTTCAGCTATGTCGCGCCCGATCTCACGCAGGCCCCTCATGATTCGATGTCGGCGGGGTGGCGCATGCTCGAATACCTGCCGAAGTCCGACCGCTACAAGGAGTGGGAAGCGCGCCAGTCGTTGCTTGGCTATTACATCCCGAACGCCGAGCCGCGCCCGATTCCCGAAGGCGCGTCGATCCACCAATCGGTGTTCGAACGCATCAAGGCAGTGCCGGAATATCGCCCGGTGAATCTGCCGGTGCGACATGAGACGATCCCGCTGCCGGTGGGGCCTTTGCGGGAGGGGGCGTGAAGTTGTCCCCTAGTGATCGCGCCCCTACCCACCCCCCGCCACATGCTTGCCCGCCACATATCCAAACGTCAGCGCCGGCCCTAGCGTAATCCCGGCGCCGGGGTAGTTGCCGCCCATGATGCTGGCCATGTCGTTGCCGACGGCATAGAGGCCGGGAATCGGATTGCCTTCGGCGTCGAGCGCGCGGGCGTTGGCGTCGGTGCGGATGCCGGCATAGGTGCCGAGATCGCCGATCACCATCTTGATCGCATAGAACGGCCCGTGTTCGATCGGCGCGACGCAGGGGTTCGGTCCATGCAGCGCGTCGCCCTGAAAGCGGTTGTAGGCGCGCGAGCCCTTGCCGAACTCGGCGTCCTGCCCGCTCGCCGCCGCCGCGTTGAACTTCGCAACGCTCGCCTGCAGTCCCGCCTTGTCGATGCCGGCGCGCATCGCCAGCGCTTGCAGCGTATCGCCGCGCATAAGATAGCCGTCGCGCAGATGGCGGCGCAGCGGCATCGGAAACGGCGGCACGCAGCCCAAACCATATTTGCGCAGCGTGCGATGATCGCAGATCAGATAGGCCGCGATCTCCTCATTGGGTCTCGCCGCCTTCACCATCTGCTGGACGAAGTCGTGATAGGAATTGGCTTCGTTGGCAAAGCGCGCGCCGTCGCGCATCACCGCGATCACGCCGGGCTTGGCGCGATCGATGAAATGCGGCATCACGCCGGCGCTGCCGTCCTTGCGCTTGGTCAGCGACACCGGCACCCACGCCGCCGCGTTCGGCACGTTGTCCTCCACGCGCGCGCCGGCCGCCTCCGCCATGCGCAGGCCGTCGCCGGTATTGCCCCTGGGCGCGGGCGAATAGTGCGCGCTGCCGTCGCCGGCATGCGGAAACATCGCCCTGCGCCTGTCGATATCGTGCGGGAAGCCGCCGCAGGCCAGGATCACGCCGCGCCTCGCATGGACGCGAACCGGCCGGCCTTGCCGCTGCACCATCGCGCCGCGCACCGCGCCATCCTCGACGATCAGCTCGCGCACCGGAGACGACAGCCACAAGGGTATGTCGAGATCGGCAGCGGACTTCGCCAGCCGTCCGGCCAGCGCGTTGCCGTTGGTGAGCGTCATGCCGCGGCCGTGGCGGATCACATCGCGCAGATGTCGCGACAGCCGCTTGGCGACATAGAGCGCGGAGGCCGCCGACTTGGTCGCGCGCATGAAGTGGATGATCTCCTTGCCGGAGCCCAGCATCATGCCGAACACGGTAAGCTCGGGCAGCGGCGCGCCGAGCTTGTCGATCAGCGGCCCGAGTTCGCGTCCGTCGAACGGCCGCGTCACCATCGAGCGCCCGCCCTGCGCGCCGCCGGGCGCTTCGGCGTGATAGTCCGGAAATACCAGCGGCATGTCGAATTGCAGCGAGGTCTGCGAGATGAAGAAGTCGACCGCTTCCGGCCCGGCGCTCAGGAACGCATCGACCCGCGCCGCGTCAAAGGCGTTGCCGGCCTCATGGCGCAGATAGGTGCGCGCCTGATCGGGCTCCTCGACAATGCCCCAGCCGCGCGCCAGCGAGGTGCCGGGAATCCACAGCCAGCCGCCGGAGCGCGCCGTGGTGCCGCCGAATTTTTCTTCCTTCTCTGATATCACCACCTTGAGCCCGCGATGCGCCGCCGTGATCGCCGCCGACATCCCCGCCGCGCCGGAGCCGACCACCAGCACCTCGCATTCGTAAGCATCAGTCGCCGTGCGATCGGTCTCAGCCACGCGGGAGCCTCAGGTGTGGTTGCGTTCGTTGTCGGCGAGACTGTATCGGGGGGCTTGGTGGCGGACAACTTTCAATGTGGGGGATGTGGTGCTCGCATCGGCGCGCGTAGGGGGTGCGTAGGGTGGATTAGCGAAGCGTAATCCACCGCCCACACGGCGCGGCAGGACCGTGCGGCGGGTTACGCCTTCGGCTAGCCCGCCCTACGCAGCGACCGCTCCGTCATGCTCGGCCATGAGGGGAAATTTGGACTCCGTCATTGCGAGCGCAGCGAAGCAATCCATGGCGCG
>JBJMTO010000061.1:0-18088 GCA_045811665.1 Bradyrhizobium sp. | reverse complement strand
ACCATCAATAAGACGTTTAGTTATCCTGGGCATTTGACACCTCATCAAACGGTCCGTCGGGCATCGCGATTGCTTCCCCGGTGGCCGCCCCATGCACGGGGAAGCATGGGGGAAGCATGGGGAAGCAATCACCGTAAATCTTGGTACAGCGTCCGCAACTCGGAGCAAACGAAAAACCGTTATCAATCAATTACAAGCGATGACGGGTAATCTCGGGAAAGAATAAGGAAGCGGGTCACTCTGACCTTGCCAAGGTCGGGGTCGAGGGTTCGAGCCCCTTCGCCCGCTCCAGATTTTCCAACACGCGACATCGACCAGTCCCGCTGCGAGCGGGCTTTTTGCGTTCGTCGCCTGGATCTGGTCGCCACGCAAAAATCGCCTCGAAAAAACCGTTCAAACAAAATTTCTTCTCAAATGCTCAGATGAGGACGAAGCTTCGCGGCAGGCGCTTCTCAGTTTCCGCATATGTGATAGCATTTGGCCGTCTGGTCGAACTCAGGGCAGACCAAAACTACGTCTCTCGAGGGACGTTGAATAATAGCAAGAGGCGGCCGCATGGCCGCATAGGGAGTGACGCGATGAAATCGGCTTTCAATCGATCTATTCTTGCGCTCGCGGCAATCGCATTGCTGGCCGGCGCAAGTCAGGCCAACGCACAGCAGAAAGCTCTCAAGAAATATGAGTCCGGAACCAAGGAATTCTGGACGCATCCCCCGGATGACTGGTTCCTTGGCGACGAAACGGAAGCGCAGAAGGGACTCGCGCCACCATCAGGCCCGCCGACCGGCGCATCCGAAGCCGAACTGGCCGCGATGATGAAGAAGATCAAGCTGCCCGCTGGCTTCAGCATCGAAGTCTACGCGCCGGGCGTGCTGGCCGCGAGGCAAATGGCCTGGGGCGATAACGGCACCTTGTTTGTGGGCTCATTCGGGCTCGGCAACGTCTACGCCATCAAGGACAGTGGCGGCAAACGAGAGGTCAAGACCATTCTCAAGGGCCTGAACATGCCCACGGGCCTCGCATTCAGGGATGGCGCGCTGTACGTGATCGCAGTCGACAAGCTGATCAAGTACGACAATGCCGAAGCCAATCTCGATAATCTCGGCGCCGGCAAGGTGGTGTATGATGACATGCCGTCCTATGCCGCACATGGCTGGAAATACATTGCCGTGGACAAGGAGGGGTGGTTCTACATCCCGTTCGGACCTCCCTTCAATGTCGGCATTCCGCCCACCAGCGTGTCGCAAATCCGGCGCGTTGATCCGAAAACCGGCAACGCCGAGATATGGGCGCTCGGGGTCCGCAACAGCGTAGGCGGCGACGTCGACCCCCGCACTGGAAACTACTGGTTCACCGAAAACGCGCGCGACTGGATCAGCGACGATCTGCCCAGCGACAAGCTGAACATGATATCGAAGATCGGCGAGCACTTTGGTTATCCGTACTGCCACCAGGGCGACATGCCGGACCCCAAGTTCGCGATGGGTCATAAATGTTCGGAATTCACTCCGCCGGTACTCAATCTCGGCGCGCACGTGGCTCCGCTGGGCATGAAGTTCTATACCGGCGATCAATTCCCCGCCGAGTACAAGAACAACATCCTGATCGCCGAGCATGGATCCTGGAACCGGCATAAATACCAGGGCGCCCGGATTAAGCGGGTGACCGTTGGACCAGACGGCAAGAACGCCAAAGAGGAAATATTTGCCTCGGGTTGGCTTGAAGGCGACCAGGGCTATCTCGGCCGGCCAGCCGACATCATCCAGGCAAAGGACGGAGCGATACTCGTGGCCGACGACTGGGCCGGCGCGATCTATCGGATCAGCTACAAGAAGTAAGGCTTGAACAACGCCGGCTGCGGCTGCTCGGGAACGAGTGGCCGCAGCTTTGCGTTTCCGCTCACGGTTGAATGAGCATGGGAATTCGATGATCCGGCGGAGGCGAATCCTTGAAGCATGGTGTGGCATCGCCTTGTCGGCGCTTGCGAGTGCTTCGACCGACGCCGCCGATACCGCCGCGGTCAAGGAAAAGGCGGAGATGTGCACAGCCTGTCACGGCGAAGCGGGAATCTCGCAGACCGAAAACATTCCGTCACTGGCAGGGCAGCCCGATCAGTTCACCCAATGGCAACTGGTGTTCTTCCGCGGCGGCGCGCGCAAGAGCGAGCAGATGCAGCCGATCGCCGAGCAGATCAGCAACGAAGACATACGCGCGTTTGGAGCGTATTTCGCATCGCTTCCACCGCCACCGACCGTCCCCGACGACGATCCTGATTTGTCCAAAAAGGGCGCACAGGCGGCCGCAGGGCGGCGTTGCGCCTCTTGCCACATGGATAATTACGCGGGCACCAAAGCTGTGGCGCGGCTCGCCGGCCAGCGCGAGGAATATCTGGTCAAGGCGTTGCACGAGTACAAGTCAGGGATGCGAACCGGCGGAGCCGGGTCGGCGATGACCGATGTTGCCTATCCGCTGAGCGAGGAAGAGATCATCGCGCTCGCCCATTACCTGGCGCATCTCTGAAGCGAGTGAAGGCTGGGGGTTACGAGTTAGCTGCGCTGGTTCTCGTATGCCTTCAGATGCGTGTAGGCAACGCGCAGCCTGGGCACCGGCACCTTACCCGCATCGCCGCGCTTGAGCAGATCGCCGATCACGTGATCTGCTTCCACAGGAGCGCCCGCCTTGATGTCGCGGAACATGGAGGCGGTCAGTTGCGAGCCTTCCGCCAACAGCATGCCGCGGATGCGCTCGAGGAACGCCGGGCGCGGCGCATAGCCCTCGGCAACGGCGACCGCGCTGCACTCGTCCAGCATGCCCAATATGAAATCCTTGCCGCCGGGCGCCGCGACGATATGGCCAACCGAGGCGCGCATCAGGCAGGTGGAAGCCGCCAAGCAGGCGAGGAAAATCCACTTTTCCCACATCTCCTGAATGATCGTTTCGCTCGCCGCCGAGCCGAATTGCCCACTCGCCATGAGTTCGGCGATGGCTCGGACGCGGTCCGACAGCTTGCCCTCGCGTTCGCCGAAGGTGAGCGACTGCATCGGATGGAGCTGGACCACCTCGCGTTGCTCGTTGAGGGTTACGGCGATCCCACACAGCCCGCCGAGCACGCGTTCGCGGCCGAATGTCTCATCCAGCAAGTTCAGATGCAGCATGCCGTTGAGCAGGGGTATGATGGCGGTCTGCGCTCCCACCGCAGGCGCAAACGACTTGATCGCGTCCGCGAGATCGAACGCCTTGCAGCTCAACACAACGACATCGAAATGTTCGCCCAGCTTGTCGGCTTGCACGGTAGGCGGGTTCTTCAGGGTAACGTCGCCGTGGGGGCTCTTGATCACAAGGCCGGCGGTGGCCAGTTCGGCGGCACGCCTTTGTCGGACCAGGAACGTCACGTCACGGCCCGCCTGAAGCATTCTGCCGCCGAAATATCCGCCGATGGCGCCGGCTCCGACCACGAGAACTCGCATCGGTTAACTCCTTTCATTTTTGTGAGTCGGACAACGCGGGGCGCGCGAACTCCCGCTCGCCGGAAGTCGCTGCTGCCAGCGCGCACGCTACCACTTTTCGCCGAAGGGGCGGATTTCAAGTTCAAAGGTCCACGCGCTTCGGGGCTGTTGATAGAGCTGCCAGTAAGTGGCGGCAACGGAAGCAGGTGGCATCAACAGGTCCGGATTATCAACGGCTTCCTTGCCCCAAAGCTGTTCACGCTGGGCGCGCACCCAGGCGGTATCGACGCCGGAGTCGATGATCAGATGGGCGACGTGAATGTTTTTCGGCCCCAACTCGCGTGCCATGGCCTGGGCCACCCCGCGCAATCCGAACTTGGCGCTGGCGAAGGCGGCGTAACCGCTGCCGCCGCGGATGGAGGCGGTCGCGCCGGTGAAGAATATGTTGCCCTTGCCGCGCGGCAGCATCAGGCGTGCCGATTCACGGCCGGCAAGGAAGCCCGCCCAGCATGCCATCTCCCAGACTTTCCGGAACACGCGGTCCGTGGTCTCCAGGATCGGGAAGTTGACGTTGGCCCCGATGTTGAAGATGCAGATTTCGAGCGGCGCATGTTGGTCGGCGTCGTTGAGGAAGGCCGCGACTTCGTCTTCCTTGCGTGCATCGAGCGCGCGCGGCACGATCGAACCGCCGGCGGATTCGATTTCCTTTACCAGCGGATCGAGCTTGGCCCGGTCCCGGCGCCCGGCGAATACGGTGAATCCTTCGGAGGCGAACTTCTTCGCGATTTCGGCGCCAATAAAATCACCGGCGCCGATCACCGCGCAGGTCGCGTCGCGTCGTTGCATGGCGGGCTCCTACCAGTGGGTCGCTGAGCGCGTCTTCAGTGCACGATGATCATTTCGCCGTTACAGACATGCGGGATCAGCTGCCGGAGATTAGTTCTTCGACTTCGCGCAACTGTTCCTTGCCGAAAAAAATCTCTCTGCCGACAAAGAAGGTCGGCGAGCCAAACGCGCCACGCTCGACGGCTTGCTGCGTGTTGTCGATCAGCTTCGATTTGACATCCGATTCTTGCGCACGCGCAAACAGCCTGGCGGCGTCGAGGCCGGAACTCGTGAACGCCTTCATCGCCACCTCGGGGTCGTCCATCTTCTTGGGCTCCACCCACATGTGGTGAAACGCAGCTTCGACATACTTTTCAAACACGCCTTCCAGCTGAGCCGCCACGGCCGCGCGCATCAGATGAAGGGTGTTGACCGGAAAGAACGGGTTCCAGGTGTAAGGCTTGACGTGGAACCGCTTGATGAAGCGCTCGGTTTCGATTTGTTGAAACTCGGGCTTGTTCTTGACGCCCGCCAACGTCTCGGCCGGCGACTTGTTGTTGGTGGACTTGAAGATGCCGCCTAGCAGTATCGGGACATATTCGAATTTGACGCCGGTGCGTCTTTCGATCGCCGGGATCGCCTCGTGGCTAAGGAAAGCATTGGGGCTGCCGAAATCGAACAGAAATTGCGGTGCGGTCGGACTCACGGCGATCTCCCTGATGCAGATTTTCTTATATGATCGCTATCATCTAACAGCGTAGCCGTTCGCAACGAGCCGATCAACCGGCAACGCTCGCCTGCGCCGCTGCTCCATCGAACGCCGCAATTGCGAGCCGGCGAGCATGCTCCCGCACGTCGCTCGGCCACGAGGCCGTCCAAGCCTCGAAGCGAGCTGCGTCGCCTGCGAACAGCGCGCGCGCCACTTCTTCGTAGTGAGGCTTGTTCTCTCCCATCGCGGCGATGAACCGATAGGCCGCTTCCTGCGCCTGCCGAACGCGATCCTTGTTCTTATTGGCGCGCCTTGCCTCATCCACCAGCTTGCGAAGCGCCACGGAAGCGCCGCCCGGCTGCTGGGCCAGCCACTCCCAATGCCGCGGGAGCAGCGTCACCTCGCGCGCGACCACGCCCAGCTTCGGACGCCCAGGCCCCCTGGGCGCGGCTGACTCCTGGACCGCTTCGGCCGGTGCCGCCGGCACTTCCCGCAACCGACTGAGAACGTCCTCGACCGCGCCGCGCATATCGAGGTCGACGGGGCCGCTATTGGCGTCGAAGACAAGCACCGCGGCATCCTTATGCCGATCCAGCGTTTCTTTCGCCGCACGCGCAACCGTTCGGAGATCGCCGGCGCCGATGCACCGGTCGCCGTTGAAGGCAATGTAGCGGTGGGCCGGGTCCGAACTCATGTCGATCACTCCAGTTTCCGCCAACATATTACCCGGGTAAATCGTCCTGTCAATAACATCCGGGTAATATTTAGTCGTTCGGAACATCTCGACTTTCGGGTGTTCCGCTGGCAGGACCGGGAGGATGGCGCCTGAGCGCCTTCCTGGGGGAAAAGGCCATGCTCACCGTCCATCATCTGAACAATTCCCGCTCCCAGCGGGTGCTGTGGCTTTTGGAAGAGCTTGGGGCTCCGTACGAAATCGTGCGGTATCAGCGGCAACCGGATATGAGGGCTCCGGCGGAACTGCGCGGGATTCATCCATTGGGAAAGTCGCCGGTCATCACCGACAACGGCAACACCATCGCGGAGTCCGGCGCGATCACCGAATACGTCATTGAAAACTATGGCGAGGGCCGTCTGATCCCGCCACCAAAGACGCCCGAACGGCTGCGCTACACCTACTGGCTGCATTATGCCGAGGGCTCGGCGATGCCCCCGCTACTGCTCAAGCTGTTGTTCACGTTGATGCCAAAGCGTGCCCCTGCTTTGCTGCGGCCCCTGGTCCGCAAGGTCTCCAATCAGGCGCTGACCACGCTGGTCAATCCGCAACTCAGGCAGCACATGGCGTTCTGGGAGGCGGAGCTCGGCAAAACCGAATGGTTCGCCGGCAACGAATTCAGCGCCGCAGACATCCAGATGAGCTTCCCGCTTGAAGCCGCAGCGGCACGCGGCGGACTCGAGCAGGGTCACCCACGCGCCATGGCTTTCGTGGAACGAATCCACGCACGTCCGGCGTATCAGCGCGCGCTCGAAAAGGGCGGACCTTACTCGATAGGACGCTAGGAGCTAGGGCTGGGTCGCCTCGATAACTTCCTTCACCAGAAGTGCGAGGCCCCGCATGTCGCCGGTCGGATCGACGGCGTCGCCGAGCCGGACGACGACCAGATCTCTCGACGGAATGATCACGATGCGCTGGCCGAGATCGCCGGATGCAAAGAAAGCATCGCGTGGTATGCCCATCCGGACCCGTGCCTTCGCATGCTCGTGCTCGCTGCGATTGGTCCAGAACCCTGCGCCGTAGTCAGTGTCCAGGGTGGCGGCAGCCGAAAAATTTACCCAATCGCCGTGCAAGATGCGTCGTCCACCGATTACGCCGTCGTTCAGGTAAAGCAGTCCAAATCGCGCCCAGTCCCTCGCGCTCGCCAGCATCGATCTCGATCCTTCGAGCGTGCCTGCGCCGTCAAACTCCATTGTCACGTTGCGCATCCCGAGTGGGTTGAACAGTTCGCGCCACGCGAACGCCAGCGACTGCTCCGGACCGCCGACCGCGTCGCGGATGATCCTTGCCAATAGCGCCGTGCTCGGGCTCGAATAGGCCCATCGCTCGCCCGGCCGTGCCACCATCGCAGCGTTGGCCGCGAAACTTGCCATGTCGTCGTGCAGGTAGACCATCTGGCTGGAGGGATCGAAGCCCGAATTGGTTTCGTCGAGCGCTAGACCCGTGGTCATCCGCAACAAATGCTCCACCTCGATCTCGCGGCGCGGATCGGTGGCGCCGCGCCATTCTGGTATCGGCGCGGGGATCGAGGGTGTCACTAGTCCTTTCTGAGTCATTATCCCAATCAGCGCGTTGACGACGGACTTGGTCATCGAGAACCCGGACAGAGGCGTGTCTACCCCGATCCCGCGAGCGTAACGTTCGGCGATGACCTTGCCGTCATGGAGCACAACGACGGCCTTGGTCCTGCGGAATGGTGGTGCTGCCGGCTCCTCGAACGCATGATCCAACGCGGCCTTGAGCTTGGGATCGGACGTTTCGACCACGGCGGGCCCGGCAATTTCGGCCAGCAGCGGCGCAGCTTTCGATTTCTTCAGCGCGGCGATATCGCTCTTGAGGATGTAGGGCTCGTGACGTCCATGCCTGAGGACGCAGCCGAGGCCCTCGTGAAAGATCGCACGGCTGCCGAGTAATCCGAGCACCGATGCGTCCACTGTTTCGGCGGTTCGATCCAGGCGATATTGAAGACCCCAACGCAGCGCTCGAATCCCAGCCCGATCAGTCGTCTCCGCGAACACCGTTTCCGGGTTGAGCCCGGATACAAAGCTCTTTGAGCAAACGGCGTGGGCCACCACGCCGGTCGCTACGCGAATGGCGCGATCGGGACGGTAGGCGATGCTCAAAGCCAGGGGCACGACCGAGATCAGGGTAACGGCCGCGATCAACTGTCTGGAAACCACGCCCTCTTCTCCTCGCGCCGCGCAGCTTGCGCAATCGGCTATTGGCCCGCAGCCGTTGCGCCTCGGGTGCGCGGATCGGGAGCACCGATCATTCCGTTTGCAGTGAGTGCGATCGAATTGGCCGACGTCTGGCCGAGCGGCTGGACCAGATGGTGACCACGCTCGCGCAGCGCGGCCAACGTATCTTCTTCGAATCCGCGTTCGATCCGCACTTCATCCGGCAGCCATTGATGGTGGACGCGGGGCGCCGCCACTGCAGCTGCGACTTCCATGCCGTAGTCGAGCACATTCACGATCACCTGCAGCACCGTCGAGATGATCCGGCTACCGCCCGGCGATCCCGTCACCAGTACCGGCCTGTTGTCTTTCAGCACGATGGTCGGCGACATCGAAGACAACGGCCGCTTGCCCGGGCCCGGCAGGTTGGCTTCGAAGCCGACCAGGCCGTACGCATTCGATGCCCCGGGGGAAGCGGTGAAATCGTCGAGTTCGTTGTTCAGGAGTACGCCGGTGCCTTCGGCAACCATGCCGAGGCCATAGCTGAAATTGAGGGTGTACGTGTTGCTCACGGCATTGCCCATGCCGTCAGCCACCGAGAAATGCGTGGTATTGCTGCCTTCGCGCGGCGGCGTCGCCGATAGCGCGTCGGTCCACGGCGTGGCGCGCTGCGGATCGATGCTGGCGCGCTGCCTGGCCGCGTACTCTCTCGAGATCAAGGTCGCAACCGGCGCGTTGACAAAATCGGGATCGCCGAGATAGCGGGCCCGGTCGGCGTAGGCCCGCTTCATCGCCTCGATCAGCAGGTGAAGCGAAGGCGCGGAGCCCTGCTTGAGCTCGCGCATCGGAAATCCTTCGAGCATGTTGAGCGTCTCGAGCAAGACGATCCCACCGGACGAGGGCTGCGGCATCGAGACGATATCGAAGCCGCGATAGCTTCCGCGTACCGGGGCGCGGACGATCGCGCGATAGGATTTTAGATCGTCGGACGTCATGATGCCGCCGGCCTCGACGATGGCCTTCACCAGCTTCTCCGCAACCGGCCCTTCGTAAAACCCGCGTGCCCCGTGTTCGGCCACGGCGGAAAGCGTCACCGCCAGATCGGTCTGCACGAGGCGATCGCCTTCGCGCAGCGAGGTGCCGTCAGGGCGCGAAAAGATTTTTCCCGATGCGGGCCAACGCGCCAGCCGCCGATGCCAGTCCGGCAATGTGTCGGCGGTATCATCGGTAACGACCGTGCCTTCGCGCGCCAGATCGATCGCGGGCCGCAGCAGATCGGGCAGCGTGAATTTTCCCGAGCCATACTTCTCCAGCGCCAGCGTCAACCCGGCAACCGTGCCCGGGACCCCGATGCCCAGCGCAGAGTCGCGCGATTTCGAAGCATCGGGCCTGCCGTCCGCTCCCAGGAAAATCGTCGTTTTGGTCGTCGCCGGCGCAGTCTCGCGATAGTCGATCGCCACGTCGCCGTGATCGGCCGAGTGGATAACCATGAAACCGCCGCCGCCGATGTTTCCCGCACGCGGATAAGTCACCGCCATCGCAAAGCCGGTCGCGACCGCCGCATCAACCGCGTTGCCGCCCCGTCGCAGTATGTCCGCTCCTATTTCGGCAGCCGACTTTTCCTGCGCGACCACCATGCCGCTTTCGGCGACGACCGTCCGGGCGCCGTCTGTGGTGGGGGTGTAGCCCCGGCGCAATTGCTGCGCGGAGACCGGGCTGCAAAATGCGGCAAACAGTACGACACCGATAAAAATCGCCCGTTCAGTTCTGAACAACGTCATCAAAACTCCGCGGCGGCTTAATGCGAGGTGCCGCCAAGTAAGCTCACATATTAGGGAGGCATGCTATCCGTGCAAAACTCCTGGCCCACTATAGTTTGTCAGTGCTTGAAATGCCTGACGCCGGTAAACACCATGGCGATGCCCGCATCGTCAGCCGCCCTGATCACTTCATCGTCTCGCACCGAACCGCCGGGCTGAATGACCGCAGTCGCGCCGGCCTCGATCGCGACCAGCAGCCCATCGGCGAACGGGAAGAAGGCGTCCGACGCCACTACTGAACCCCGGGTCAGTGACTCCGGCAGCTTGGCTTGCGCAGCGGCGTCCTGCGCTTTCCTCGCCGCAATGCGCGCGGAGTCCACTCGGCTCATCTGTCCGGCGCCGATGCCGACCGTCGCGAGATCCCGGGCATAGACGATGGTGTTGGATTTCACGTGCTTGGCGACACGGAACGCGAATTTGAGGTCCCGCAACTCGGCGTCGGTAGGCGCACGCCTGGTCACCACCTTGAGCGTCATGTCCTCGACGACGGCGTTGTCGCGGCTCTGCACCAAGAGACCGCCTGCGACGGTCTTGGCAGTCAGGCCCGGCGCCCGCGCATCGGGCAGGCCACCCGCCAGCAACAGCCGGAGGTTTCGTTTGGCGGCGACAATCGCGACGGCTTCGTCGGTGGCCTCCGGTGCGATGATCACCTCCGTGAAGATTTCCGTGATCGCGCGCGCGGCGTCCCCGTCCAGCGTCCGGTTGAGCGCGACAATGCCGCCGTAGGCAGAGGTCGAATCGCAGGCCAGGGCCTTGCGATAGGCGGTCACGAGGTCGGTCGCCTCGGCGACGCCGCAAGGGTTGGCGTGCTTGACGATGACGCAGGCTGCGGAACGCGCGGGATCGAATTCGGCAAGACACTCGTACGCCGCGTCGGTGTCGTTGATGTTGTTGTAGGAGAGTTCCTTGCCCTGCACTTGCCGGGCCGTTGCAACGCCCGCGCGGCGATCAGGCGTGCGGTAGAACGCGGCGCTCTGGTGCGGGTTCTCGCCATAGCGCAACGCCTGAATCAGCCTTCCACCGAAAGCGCGGAAATCCGGCGCATCTGTCTTGAGCCGATCGGCGAACCAGTTGGAGATCGCCGCATCGTAAGCCGCGGTGCGGGCGTAGGCCTTGGCGGCCAAACGCCGCCGCAACGACAGCGTGGTCGCGCCGCCATTGGCGGCGAGTTCGTCAAGCAACGTATTGTAGTCGCCGGCTTCGACCACGACGGCGACATCGACATGATTTTTCGCTGCCGCACGAATCATCGCCGGGCCGCCGATATCGATGTTCTCGATGCACTCCTCGAAGCCGGCGCCTTTGTCCACGGTCGCCTCGAATGGATAGAGATTGACCACCAGCAAGTCGATTGGGACGATGCCATGGCCCTTCATCGCTTGTGCATGCTCGGCGTTGTCGCGGATCGCGAGCAGACCGCCGTGCACCTTGGGATGCAGGGTCTTGACCCTCCCGTCCATCATCTCCGGCAAGCCGGTCAGTTCGGCCACGTCCCTGACCTTCAGCCCCGCGGCGGCAATCGCTTTGGCGGTGCCGCCGGTCGAGATCAGTTCGACGCCGCGGTCAACGAGCGCGCGGGCGAATTCAACCAGCCCGGATTTTTCGGAAACGGACAGCAAGGCGCGGGTAATGCGGCGCGGTTGGTCGGTCATGGGCGGATGTCCTAACGGCTAGGGCGCCGGGTAGCACGGTTTTATCAGGCACGAAACCGGGGACGTCGCATCGAGCTGGCTTGGTGACACGATTTTACAACGGCAATTCAGGTTCGCGCCGCGCGTTGCGCTTCGCCGTCGTCGCGGAGGCCGATGTGGTCGAGCGCACGAATGTCCAACGGATCGAGGGGCCGCGCCTTGAATCCTGCCGAATCACGATCTGTGCGGTACGGCGCGGTCCGTCGTTTCCGGCCAGAAAAACGCTGTCTTCCAGCTCGACCTTGTCGTCGAGCGCCTCGAAGGTCCAGACGTCCCGGTTCGGCAGCACCAGCATCACGCCGCGGGCGTCGCTGAGTCGGCTGGCTTTGACCGATGGATGAAGATGAAACCGGACACAATAATCGGTCTGGTTGCCCTTGATCTTGGTGCCTCGCGCCGGCGCCAGGGTGTCCTCGCCGTCGAGCCTTGTCCCATCATGCGCAACCATCAACACCCGGCGATGTAGCACGCCGAACTGAGCCAGATAGCCATCATGCGACGTAGTCAGGAGCACGCCGTTGCCGACGGCCTCGCGATCGCATTGGACGTGGCTCGGACCGCTCACGATCGGCGCTCCCCGCAACAGCCGCTTCATTGCCGAGAGCTCCACGAACTGACAGGAGGACCTGTCATGATAGTTCAGCGTCGAGTGCGCGGCGGTGCTGCGAGCGAAAGCGCGCCAATTGTCGCGGCCGGTGCTGGGCATGCCGCAGTTGATGACGATCCGGCTCGGCCCGGAGGACAACTCGAACGACAGGCAACCCGCATGCGCGTCCTGGCTGACACTCGGCAGCGGCGGTGGCCCGGTGTCCATGATCAGGGTCATGGCGCCCGCATCGATGCGCTGAAAGCCCGCGTGCGGCATGGCAGCCATCGGCGCGCCATGGGTGTCGTCATAGGCGAGCAGGGTTGCGAGCAAATCGGAAGGTGCGCTGCTCATCCCGTTGAACAGCGCGAAGCTGCCATCGCCATGCCGAAAGAACCGCAGCATCGGCATCATCCGGTCGATCGCGTTCAATAACGCGGGCGGCGGCGCGATGTTGCGCGCTGCAAAGGTCTGCCGCAACGGCAACAGGTCTATCAGGAGTTCGATGAGCGCTCCGGGATTGCGCGAGATGTGACCGCCATCGGGCAGTATCTGCCGCTGCAATTCGTCGGCGAGCTTGCGTGTGGTGGAGGGGATATGGCGCGCCTGATTGGCCAAGCAAAGTGAGGCGTAGCAAAGCGCGATCAGCACCTGCAGACGCGGCACGCCGTCGTTGTCGAGCGTGGTATAGCGCAGGTACCGAATCTCGCGGGCCAGTCCGCGCAAATAGCGCCGATAGAACTTCCCGTCTGTGTCGCCGAGCACCAATGGCGCTTGGGACAACAGCGAAATGACGCGCCGGGCCAGCACGTCGGCTCGTCGGCCGACGGGGCGTTTGCGCGCGGTGTTTGAAATCCAGTCGTCGACCAACGAGCGAGCGTTGGCGCGCGTCAGCGTGGTGTCGGCGGCACGCAAGTGCCGCAGCCATCCAAAGCCGAGCAGGGCCACCTCCCAATCCTCCGAGGGTGGCTCGAAGTCGAAGATGGAACGGCCGTGACATGTGACGATCTTGCCCGCGAATACAAAACGACCGGCATAGATCTCGGCCGCCCGGGTTGCGTCCGCGGTGCGCAGGTCATGCGGGGCGATAATGAGCCGATCGGTGCGGCCCGGCCAGAGCCGCGACAGGGACACCGAGCCACCGCTTGCGCGCGCCACCGCGTTGCGCACGAAGCGGCCCATGATAAGCGTCGAGATGCGTCTGCGTTGAGCGACCGACACGCCTGCCCTTGATTGGAGAACTCAGGTTGCGAATCCTTTTTAATCCGGAAACGCGGCCAACCACCATCTTGAAACGGCGCGAATCAGCGGCCGGCTTGCCAAATGTGGTGCAAAATCAGGATTTAACCAGCCGGGCGGCGTAAAAGCCGTCGAGGCCACCCAGGCGTGGGTCCTGATGCGGTAAATGACACGGCAGAGTGCGCAAATCGCCTTCCGGGGTGAGGATTTCCGAAAGGCCCACCACCTCGCCGGGCACGACCGGCACGCGATGCATGGCTGATTCCGCCGCCAGAAGCTCTGCTATGGCGTACTCGCCTTCTTCAGGTTCCAGCGAGCAGGTACAATACACCAGCGTGCCTCCCGGCCGAAGAAGCGTCACTGCATGCCGCAGCAGCCGCCTCTGCAGCGCGGCGAGCGCGGCAATATCGGTTGGCTGCCGCAGCCAGGCCACGTCGGGATGACGACGGATAGTGCCTGTAGATGTGCAGGGTGCGTCGATCAGAATAGCGTCAAACAGTTCGCTGTCGGCCCGCTGCCACTCTGCAGCATCGGTCACCTCCGTTCTGGCCTCTAGCCCGAGCCGCGTGAGATTGTCGCGCAGTCGTGCCATGCGAACGGGTGAGCGGTCCACCGCCGTGACGCGCGCGCCGGCGTGCACGAGCTGCGCGGTCTTGCCCCCCGGCGCCGCGCAGAGATCGGCGACCGATTTGCCGGCGACGTCGCCGAGCAGCCGTGCGGGCAGCGCGGCTGCTGCATCCTGCACCCACCACTGACCTTCGGCAAAGCCCGGCAACATCGTCACCGCGCCCTGCAGCAGCGTACGAACCGTGCCCGTCGGCATCGTTTCGCCATGCAGGCGCGTCGCCCAGTGTTCGGGATCGGACTTCACCGTGATGTCGAGCGACGGCTCATGGCTGATTGCAAGCGCGATGTCGCGTGCGATCTCCGCGCCGTAATGGGCGGTCCAGCGCGTCATGAGCCACTCGGGGATATCGAGCGTCTGCGCCTTCATCTCCTCGATCAGGGGCTGAGCCTCGCGCGCGCAACGGCGCAGTACGGCGTTGACGAGGCCCGCGTATTTCGCGGCGCGCCGGTCCGACTGCACCAGTCGCACCGACAGATCGACGGCGGCATGATCGGGCACATCCATCCAGAGAATCTGCGCGGCGCCGATCAGGAGCGCGCTTTGTGCTCGCGGCGCATCGGTCGGTATGCCGCGATCGAGCAGCCGCGACAGCAACTGGCCAAGCGTGCCGAGCCGCCGCAAGATGGTTGCCACCAGCCGGCGCATCAGGGCACGGTCGCGGTCCGGCAGCGTCTTCAGGCCGGGATGTGCTGCCGGGCCCTCGAGTTGTTCGTCCAGCGTTCGATGTTTGTGGAGAACACCGTCGAGGATATCCGCCGCAATCCGCCGCGCCGCGAGCCCAGGCACCTCGGATGGCACTGCAAATTTTTGAGAAGGCATGGAGCGGGAACATCTCGGGAATCGGGCGGGGTCAGCGTTCAGCTTATGCCACCACAAGGCGATCACTGTCCCACTCGAATATGCCAAATGTAAGAATCGCTATCGCTTTCATGGTTGCCGTCACCATGTTTATGAGGGAGCTTTGGTGATCTGCGCTGGAATCGAGAGATGGCACACAAACAGTCAGCGCCCGTAGCGGCCGCATCGGCTGCGGAACGCAAAGAACTCACACCGGCGGCAAAGCGTGCCCTCGCGGAAGCCGAAGCGCGCAGGCAAGCGGCGGAGGCAAACGCCCAGCCCGCACCAAAGGAGTTCCAGGGACCGAAAGGTCCGGAGCCCACCCGCTACGGCGACTGGGAGACCAGGGGCATCGCCTCGGATTTCTGAGCCGCGATGGACTTGGCTTTTACGGCAATGCCGCGCAACGCAGCGCGCAAACTCAGTGCGCCACCACTACCTTCGTGCCGACGGAAACGCGATGATACAAATCAGTGATATCGGCGTTCAACATCCGAATGCATCCGTAGGAGACAAACCCGCCAACCGAGCTCGGCGCGTTGGTACCGTGGATCGCGTACTCGCCGCCAGCCAGCGTCATTGCGGCCACGCCCATCGGATTGCGCGGCGATCCGCCGGGAATCACACTTGCGATCGAGGGCTTGTCGCGCCGTACCTCCGCCGGCGGTGACCATGCCGGATTGAGGTATTTGCCGTCGATCTGGGTGACGCCTGCCCATTGCTTGCCGGCTTTTCCTACACCGACCGGGTAGCGAACGGCCTGGCCCTGGTCGACGATCAAATACAGCCGGCGCTCATTCGTCTTCACCACGATCGTACCGGGCGCATAATCCCCTTGAAAGCCGACGATGTCCGGCCGCGCCTCGGCGCCGGTGCTCATCAATGCGCCGATCGTGGCCGCCAGCGCCACCGCAATCCTCAGTGCCATCAATCACTCCGGAAAAATGTTTACCCTTTCGGGCGCGAAAATCGATTTGAATACGGCAAACACCGGCTCTGCAGTCGGTTTGGGAAGTGCATCTTTACCGACGAGCGTTAACCAACAAACCTGCCAGGAAGTTCGATCCGGCCGAAAAAGAAAAATTTTCGAGTTAGGTAAATGTCCGGCAAACGACACGGGCAGCGCAAAGCGTGGCCGCCGAGTCCGTCAGGGGAGCGACGCAGCTCGCCTCGCCTGCGGGATGATGTGAGAGGCGTGGAGGTTTGGTCAGTAACGTCATCGTTTGCCGACAGACGCCAAAGCTTGCACGCTACCCTATGGGTGTCGATGGGCTTCTACGCGCCAGAGAGCGCAAACGAAGCCGAAGCATCATTGGGTCAGGCCGAGACGTTCTTCTTGTTCTGGCGGTGCTGCACCAGATCGTCGACCACCGCCGGATCCGCCAGCGTCGAGGTGTCGCCGAGGCTGCCCGGCTCGTCTTCGGCGATCTTGCGCAGAATACGGCGCATGATCTTGCCGGAGCGCGTCTTCGGCAAACCCGGAGCGAACTGGATCTGGTCGGGCGAAGCGATCGGGCCGATGTCCTTGCGTACCCAAGCTACCAATTCCTTGCGCAGCTCCTCGCTCGGCTCGGTCCCGGCCATCAGGGTCACATACGCGTAGATACCCTGTCCCTTGATGTCGTGCGGATAACCGACAACAGCGGCTTCCGAAACCTTGGCATGCGCGACGAGCGAGCTTTCGACCTCCGCGGTGCCCATGCGGTGACCGGACACGTTGATCACGTCATCGACCCGCCCGGTGATCCAGTAGTAGCCGTCAGCGTCGCGGCGGCATCCGTCGCCGGTAAAATACTTTCCCTTGTAGGTCGAGAAATAGGTCTGCTCGAATCGCGCGTGATCGCCGTAGACGGTGCGCATCTGCCCCGGCCACGATTTGCCGATACACAGATTGCCCTGACACTCACCCGCGAGCACCTTGCCGTCGGCGTCGACTATTTCCGGCACCACTCCGAAGAACGGCTGCGTGGCCGAACCCGGCTTGAGCTTGGTGGCGCCGGGCAGCGGCGTGATCAGAATGCCGCCGGTCTCGGTCTGCCACCAGGTATCCACGATCGGGCAGCGGCCGTCGCCGACGACCCGGTGGTACCATTCCCAGGCTTCCGGATTGATCGGTTCGCCGACGCTGCCGAGCAACCGAAGGCTCTTTCGCGAGCTCTTCCTCACGGGCTCGTCGCCGCTTTGCATCAGCGCGCGGATCGCGGTCGGCGCGGTGTAGAATATGTTGACCTTGTGCTTATCCACTACGTTCCAGAACCGCGAATTATCAGGGTAATTCGGCACACCCTCGAACATCAGCGTGGTCGCGCCGTTGGCCAGCGGTCCATACAGAATGTAGCTGTGGCCGGTTACCCAACCGACGTCTGCGGTACACCAATAGATATCGCCGTCGTGATAATCGAACACGTATTGATGGGTCATCGCGGCGAACACCAGATAGCCGCCGCTGGTGTGAAGCACCCCCTTGGGCTGGCCGGTCGAGCCTGAGGTGTAGAGAATGAAAAGCGGATCTTCGGCGTGCATCGGCTCGCACGGACATTCGGTCGTAACCATCTTGGCGGCTTCATGGTACCAGAAATCGCGGGACGGATTCATCTCGACGGCCGCGCCGGTTCGCTTGACGACGACAACCCAGTCGACGCCGCCGCTTTTGGCGATCGCCGCATCGACATTGCTCTTGAGCGGGACTTTTTTCCCGCCACGCAAGCCTTCATCGGCGGTGATGACGACCTTGGACTGGCAGTCTGTGATGCGCTGGGCGAGGCTGTCCGGTGAGAAGCCCGCGAACACTACGGAGTGGATCGCACCGATCCGCGCGCAGGCGAGCATGGCGTAGGCCGCCTCCGGAATCATCGGAAGATAAATCGTGACGCGGTCGCCTTTCCGGACATTGCGGGTGCGCAGGATGTTAGCGAACTTGCAGACCTCGTCGTGCAACTGCCGGTAGCTGATGTGCTTGGACTCTGAGGGACTATCGCCTTCCCAGATGATGGCCGTCTGATCGCCGCGTTGCTCCAGATGCCGGTCGATGCAATTCCAGGCGACGTTGAGGACGCCGTCCTCGAACCAGTTGATCGAGATATTACCCGGCGCAAACGAGGTGTTTTCGACCCTGGTGAAGGGTTTCACCCAGTCAATGCGCTTGGCATGCTCGCCCCAGAAACCGTCCGTATCGGTCACCGAACGCGCGTACATCTCCTTGTACTTTGCCTGATCGACATAGGCGCGCTTCGCCCACTCGGCGGGAACATCGTAAATCTTCTCGGACATCTCATCCTCCACCACGCGGCCACCGAAGGCGACATTGCAAGCCGCTTTCATTCTTACAGCAATTATCATCGGCGCTGATGGTGCCGACAAGCGGGACCTTCGGCGGGCTTGGCGACAGCAGGTCGAA
>JBJMTO010000060.1:0-2520 GCA_045811665.1 Bradyrhizobium sp. | reverse complement strand
ATGACGATTTCGGCAAAAGTCTAAAGGCATCATTGGTTGATAGCGGCGTCGATACGGCCTATCTCCACGTTAGGCCGTGTTCTACGGGCGTAGCACTGGTCCTAAGCGAAACCTCCGGCGAAAACAGTATCGCGATCGCCGCGGGAGCGAACGATTTTCTCTTCCCGGCCGATATCGATGCAGCAGCGGACGAGATTGCCGAGGCGTCGATCGTGGTCTGCCAGTTCGAGTCTCCTCTGCCGACCATTGAGCGCCTTATCGAAATTGCGAAAAGGTGCGGCGTTCCGGTTCTGCTTAATCCGGCGCCGGCGCGGCCGGTAACGGATGCGATGCTGGAGGGCATCAGGTTTTTGGTGCCGAATCGCCATGAACTCGCGGATTTAACCGGATTGCAAACGGGCACGGTCGCCGACATCGAAGCAGCCGGAAAAGACTTGCTCGCTCGCGGAGTTCAGAGCGTGATCACAACGTTGGGGCGGGAAGGCGTGCTGCGCGCCACGGTAGATGGAGCGCGCGTCATCCCAGCTCCCGTGGTTCAAGCTGTCGATACCACAGGTGCCGGCGATACCTTCGTGGGCGCCTTTGCCGCCGAGTGGTGCAGAACATCCAACGTCGACGCGGCAGTCATCTTTGCGCAACGTGCGGCAGCCTACAGCGTCACCAGCCGCGGTGCGCAAGCTTCGATGCCTTGGCTGTCCGATCTGGATGCAGGTTCAGACCGCCTTGACGTCGAGAACTAGTTCTATCAGCAGCCGCTTACGTCCGAGAGCGGCACGCTCGAGCCAACTGTAACCGGCGGGTCGTCACCTCCACAGCGATGTCAAACATGGACCGGGCTTCTCTGGGTGGACAGCGGAAATATGAAGTTGCATTCCGCTCTGTCATAGGGGTCACGGAACTTGCGATTAGCCATCGCCTGCCTTCCATGCTCATCTTCAGAGCGTACCCCGAGGCAGGTGGTTTGATGTCCTACGGTGGGGACTACGTCGCCCTGTATCGCCAAAGCGCCAACTATGTTGCCAAGCTCCTCCAGGGCGCTAATCCCGCCGACCTACCGATAGAACTTCCGATCAAGTTCGAATTGGCTGTCAATCTCAAGACTGCTAAGGCGTTGAACAATGAATAACCGAGGTCTGCTGCGCGCCAATGACGTCATTGAATAAAGCGTCGATGTCTGCGTTCACAAAGCGGACGCTAATGCCCTGTCCAATGTCCGCTGTTGAGGGAAGAACTGCCCATAATAGCGCGGGCTAAGGACTGCGTTTGACCCAACCGAGACATGAAGCTTGATTGCGTCTCCGTCCTTAGGCACCATGCCGTAATCTTTTGCGCGCGATGTCGGCCGCAGGCTCCGTCTTTCAATCAGAACCCTCATTTGTGGAAGCACGGCATCATGGGCATAATCAGGACTTCAGCCTTCTCGGTCTCGATCGACGGTTTTGCCGCTGGCCTTCATCAAACCATCGACAATCCCTTTGGGGAGCGCGGAATGGCGTTGCCGGATTGGATGCTCAAGACGCGAATGTTCCACAAGATGACCGGCCGGAACGGCGGCAGCACCGGTGTCGACGACGGATTCGCCGAACGTTCGATGGAAAATATCGGCGCCTGGATCATGGGGCGAAACATGTTCGGCCCAATCCGCGGTCCATGGCCGGACGACTCCTGGACGGGCTGGTGGGGCCCCAATCCGCCCTATCACACGCCGGTGTACGTGCTCACCCATCACGCGCGGGCGTCGATCGAGATGAAAGGCGGCACCGTGTTCCAATTCGTGACCGACGGGATCGAAGCCGCGCTGAAGCAGGCGCGCGCGGCTGCGAAGGACCGGGATATCAGGGTCGGCGGCGGCGCCTCGGTAGTGCGCCAGTTCCTGCAAGCGGGCCTGCTCGATGAGATGCATCTGGCGTTGCCGGCGGTGCTGCTCGGCGCGGGCGAAAGCCTGTTTGCAGGACTCGATTTGCCGGCGCTCGGCTACGCGCCGCCTGATCGCGTCACGGGCGAGAACGCGACCCACGTCAACATCGGACGGAAGTCGGCGTAGGCGCTCGCAAGGCGCGCAATCGCGATTCCCGCGTCACTCTCGCCCGCGCTGACGAGGTGATCGAACGCGATGCACGAGACTGGAAGTGGCACTTTCCTGTCATGCCGAGACAGCCTGACGATGTCGCTCACCGGGGCAAAGCAGACATCCCGCCGCAACGCCGCGGCTTCCGTTTTGGACCCATCCCGGACATGGTGTCTGTTGCATTTCTCACTCGCCGGTCGCTACGTTGTTCGGTCTAGATATCGTTGGGCGTTTCTCCGGGGGCTCAATGAAGCGACGACACTTCATCACCCTTCTTTGTGGCTCTGCAGAATCGTGGCCGCTCGCTGCACGAGCAGAACAGGTTGAGAGAGCGCGGCGGATCGGCATTCTGATGAATCGAGCTCAGAATAGTCAAGAAGCTCAAGACCGACTTGCTGCCGTGATCAAACGCCTTTGGGGACTGGGCTGGAATACTGAACGTGATTTGAAAC